>NZ_JBBFKU010000002.1:0-145300 GCF_037481895.1 Tenuifilum sp. | reverse complement strand
TCTTGTGGTATCGCTTACTAAGCCCACCGCCACGTTCCACCCCCGACCCATTGCCGGGTCAGGCTTTTATGCCACGGTGTATGGCACTCCGTGTTGGTTGAGGAATCGCATTAAAGAAGAGTTGAGGGTACTATGAGATGCTTTGCCTAACTCAGTATGACAAGGGAGCAGAAGGGAAGATACGGTTTTGTCATCCCGAGCAAAGTCGAGGGATCTCATAAAAGGTTGAAAAGAGATGCTTCGACTAGCTCAGCATGACAATAGATTCACGAACAACGAACAACTATTCACAAACAACGCTTCCAGCCCCGTAGGGGCGTAATATTTGTAACACCATGACTATTCCCACATGTATAGCGATGCACGCAATACTTTCTCCAAAGAGCATCACTGAGACTTTGCATCGCAACAGAAAAATCATTACAAAGAGCGATTGCCGAAAAACCAATCAAAAGGGGATGAAGGGAGATAGAGATGCTTCGGCTAGCTCGGAATGACAAGGGAGCAGAAAGGAAGATAGGGTTTTTGTCATCCCGAGCAAAGTCGAGGGAACTCTTCAAAGGATTGAAGAGAAAAGAGCAATGAGCTGTTTAGGCTCAATCTTATCCGATTTTTTGGTAATCAACTTAAAAATTTACATGGCTAAACTACATTGTATTAAGTTTTCTATTATTTTTGTATAAGCATTAAAATTTTCTTTAATACATCTATACAAGATACAAAATATTTTTCACAAATATCGTTACTTTTAATAATATCTTATTGAAAAGGGTTATGAATATCATTGAAACAAAACACCGTTTAGAGTATCTCGATTTCCTTTTACGTAGCGGTAAGGCAGGAACAGCAGCGGAAATAGCTAGTAAGCTGGGGGTTAGCGAGCGCACGGTAAGGTGCTACTTTGAGCAGCTAGCAATCATTAATGTGCCCCTTGAGTACGACCATGAACACCGAACCTGGAGGTACTCCCGTCCGGGTAAGTTAACGCTATCCTTTATTGAGCACGAGCCCAAAAGCCATACCGATAGTAATAGCAAAGCCATTCTCCCCCCCCCCCCATAAACATGTTATAAATCATATTTTTAATTTCAAAACGGAAGTGTGGCTGCCGACCTACTAATTTACTTTGTGTTAACTAATCCATTAAAAAACAGCGCTGGGTGGATTGGTGGGCGGTAACCGAAAAGCCTGGGGCATTCCCTATGAGTAGGAAAAAATTTAACATTACTATGAAAATTGTAAAACCGTTATTACTAATTACTTTGTTATCCTTGGGGCTTAGTAGTTCTTCACCAGCAGTTGAACAAGAGGTTGCTTGTGTTAAGTATTCTATTCAGTGTGATGCAGGTTCTTTTAATGGGACCATCTGTGGAAGAACAACAACTGAAATTGTAGGCAAGGTATTAGCAATAGCTGATATTGTTTGCCAGTAATGAAAAGGGGGTAATGTTATATCCATTACCCCTTTAAATTAAATTTATAACTATGCATTAAAAAATTACAAACCATGAGATATTTAATTAATATTTTTATCTTTTTAGTTTTTTCCCAATTGCTATTCGCACAAAAGTATAAGCAGATTGATGTGTCCCAAAGGAAATTTTATTATGAATATACATTTTTCGAGGAGCACGGAAATCCTAATTCGGTGAAATCGCATCAAATGGTTTTAGAGGTAGGTTCTCAATGTTCGAAGTTCTATAGTACAAGTGCAATGTATGCGGATTCTTTATTTATGTTATACGCAAACGAGCCTTCCGATGTGGCTTTTTCAAAATTACTACCTCAGGTAAGCGGCTCGCCAGTTCCTGCGTATTGCAATTACTATGTTTATAAGAACTACCCTGAAAAAGGAACCACGTTATTTACAGGAACCGATATGAGTATTGAAGGTAATTTCTTAGTAAACGAAAAAATCAAGTTTAACTGGGAAATTGACAATAACTCGGATACGCTAATAAATGGACTGTCTTGTATTAAGGCTAAAACCCAATTTGCTGGGAGAAACTATATTGCATGGTTTACATTAGCTATTCCAATTAACGATGGACCTTATAAATTCTATGGATTACCTGGGCTAATTGTTTTTTTACATGATTCAAAAAAAGAACATGTTTTCAAACTTGTTTCAATGAAAAATGTAAAGAAACCCATCTATTTTGTGGATAAAGATTTTATTTCGACCGATGCAAAAGGATTTGTAAAAGCGCTTGAAGCAAGTAAAGCAGAATTGATTAGGATGCTTGATAACGTAACGTTTTCGGATGATGCAATGAAGTACAAAGCAGTTATGAGAGTTCAGCGGAGAAACAATTTTATTGAACTTTATTAGTTAATATGTATAAAATTGGCTTTTTAGTTGCAATATTTTTTACTTGCACTTTAACCTTTGCGCAAAGCACAATTGAGGGGAAAGTAAAGTCTTCCGACGGAGTTTTTGTTAGTGATATTTCTATCACTTTACATCCTAAAGATAACACAAGTAAAATTCTTTCATACTGCTACTCAGACGAAAACGGTGTTTTTGTTTTGAAAATTGACAGTAAATCGGATTCTCTTTTGCTATTCTTTAGGTCTCTGCAATTCAAGGATACAGCTTTACTAATTTCAAATTCGAACCATAAACTCTTCATAACATTATATCCAAAAATTAATAACATTGATGAGGTTAGGGTAGCAAGTTCTCCAATTAGAGTTAAAGGCGATACAATTAGCTATTTAGTTTCATCTTTTGCAACGGAAAACGATTTTTCGATTGGCGATGTTATTGATAAGATGCCTGGTTTTAAAGTAGATGAAAATGGGAAAATTTCATACCAGGGAAAGGAAATAAGGAAATACTATATTGAGGGTATGGATTTGTTGGAAGGTAATTATTCTCTAGCAAATAAAAATTTGCCTCAAACCAGCGTAGCATCCGTTGAGGTGTTGTTAAATCATCAGCCAATAAAAGCAGTTGGTACTGCAATACCCACCGATGAAACAGCATTAAATATAAAGTTGAAAAATAATGTAGCTCTTACAGGTGTGGCTAAAGGAACAATTGGTCAGAAACCTATAATGTGGGATGTGAATACTACTCCAATGGCTTTTCAAAAAAGACAGCAAATAATTTTATCGTGGCAAAATAATAATCTGGGGAATAGTATGTTCGATCAGCACCAGTCAATAACAATCAACAATGGAGAAGTTGATGGACTTTATACAATGAAGGATACCTATGTATCAACCCCAAACATTTCCTTTCCCAATGTAAAAAAAGCTGTTTTTACTGATAATAATACTAATTTAATGACATATAACCAAATAGTAAAATTCTCTAAAGAAGTTGATATTAAAATAAATGCTTCGTATCTAAAAAATAGGATTGATGTAAAAAAGCTCGTTTCCAGAAGTTACTTTTTAACAGATTCCATATTTACTATTAATGAGAATCAAACTAATTCATTATTAGGTAGTAGTTTCATTGGAAATATTACTATAACTAAAAATAGCAAATCGGCATATTTGAAGAATAAAATAAATTACGGTGGGTTTTGGGATGAAAATGAAAGTAGAATATCAAATACTAACTTTTTTCAGGATATTACTGCAACTCCTTTTCACCAAACATTAACAAATCAGTTTGAGTTAGTTATCCCCATTCAAAAATATTTTATACAGATGGGATCAGTTGTTGATTATAACTATTCTCCACAGGACTTATTTATGCGTTCAACAGTAAGTTTTTTTAATAACTTTGGTGATAGCTTAATACAAAAAATATGTAATCGCACGTTTAATACCCTAAACTCTATTTCCTTTACATTGCCAATAGGCAATTGGCTATTATCATCAAATATATCATATAATTACAAGAATTTTATTCATAATACGTCAATGATTGATAAAGGAAAAATAGTAGACATTGATTCATTAAGAAACAACCTGGATTGGAAGAATTCTAGTGTAAAATTGCAGGAAGAAATAAATTATACCTTAAAAAAGGTGAGGTTCATCCTTAAATTTCCAGTTTTATTCTCTAAAATCGAAGCGAATGATCCTTATCATGATCTAAAATTGAATAAATATTATGTTACAGTAAACCCATTTATTTCTTTAAAATTTAACTTATTTAAGTCCATTACGTTTTATTCTAATGCGGGATTCAAACAAAGTACTAGCGAACCTATTGAAATGCTTCGGGGATATACTATTCCAAGTTATAGAAATTTGAATGTTAACTATATTGATTTTGCTTTAAACAATACATTTTATTACAATTTTCATGCAACATTTCGAATGCCATCGGCTGGACTATTTGGTTCGTTAAGTTGGGACTACTCAAAACAGCATAAAAATGCTATAAACAATCATGTAATATACCCAAGTGGATATATAATAAATAGCCTAGTTAATCAAAGTTCAATTGGCAATAACCAATCGCTTAATAGTAGTTTAAGCTGGTTTATTAACGCTATTAAAACCACATTGAAAGTTGAATCAATATACTCTTTTACTAATATTCCAATTTTAGTAAATAACATGCAACAAGTTTTTAGGGTTAATACCCTTTCATTAACACCTTCAATGTATCTAAATTTTAGTTCTTTTTTTAATTTAAGATGTTCCAGTGAAATTATAAAAAGTAGAGCCTATTATGGAAATTTAAAAAATGAAACTGTTGATTATAACAATGAACTTGATATATATTTTTTAATAAAGGCAAAACACATATTAGGTTTAGAAACAAATCTTTACAATAGTAAGACTAAAAATCTTGAGCGCAATAGTGCCCTAATTTCAAATTTATTCTATAAGTACAACCCCTCAAGGAGTCGTCTTACTTTTGAATTTAAAATTAGGAATTTATTCAATTCGAAAAGATACCTACAAATTTATAGTTCCGAAAGTGAAACAGTAAACACGTTGTACTATTTACACCCCCGTGAGTATTTATTTACTGTTGGTTGGACTATGGGTAGAAGTAGGTAATAATTTAGGTGTTAGATTTAAACTGAAAATGCATTCTTTTTATACAATAAATATCTCACATTTGACGTTATCAGTATTATATTTAATCAAAATGTATGAACATTGTTGAAACAAAACACAGTTTAAAGTATCTCGATTCCCTTTTACGTAGCAGCAATGCAGGAACAGCAGCGGAAATAGCCACTAAGCTGGGAAACAGCGAGAGCATTTGGGATTGGCATGTTACAAATGTTAGCTATGTGAAACTTGAAGGTGCCAACCATGGTACATGTATCATCAGCTACCAATACTATAATACTTGGGGAAACCCCACTGATAGATATGATGAAAAATATGACTAATAAGTAAACAACATGAAAAGATTAGAAACCCTTGAATCTGTCTCATTAGCGGATTCTGATTTAAATCAGATAATGGGCGATGACCGTACTTTAAGGTTTGAGCACTGGCACCCCGTAGGTGGTTTTACAGATGAAAACGGTATACAATACACTGTACAACAAAGGTGTACATGGTGGGGGTTTTATGAAACCACCCAAACAAGAACAGTAACCGACTAAACATTTCAACCTAGCACCAACATACCAATGTAGGCCTGTTGGTGTGGTATAACCTGTTACTCATTATGCTTTTTTTATATTTTCTTATTTTACCCTTTGTGTGGAGTTTTCCACTCCCTACCCAAAATCAAAGCGGGTTGACCCTAAGGGTGATTGATGTATACACCGCAGAACCCAATCAGGGATGTACCATCTGGTCAAATGGAATTGTAAGCGATAACATAAATATCATGATGACAGCCGAAGTGTTTAACTTCATGAGGGTTATGAACAAGTGGAAGAAAATTCCCCATTTTTTTCTAGCGATATTTTACAAAAAATACTTTCCCCTTACCTTGTTTTATATCTTCTAGAAAAAATTAAACTGACTTTTTAAGGATTGACTAACTATAAATAAAAGCATAATTATGAGAAAATTAATATTACTTATCATTCTTGGTATTATAAGTTCATCTTCATCTTCTCAAATAAGGAAGAACAATACAAATCTTTTGCTTATTGATGGGTATTTGTATGGTAATATAGTTGAAAAACCAGAACTAGAACGAAATAATATATACAAACGCGAGGGTGTTTTTACATTTAGCTATAGGTATTTTGATAAAAATGGTAAAGAATTTTTCTTTTCTATTAATAAAGATCAAACTTGGGATTTCGTAGATATAAATCGGGTAAAAGATAATGTTGTTAAAGATTTCAAATTAGAAGTTTTGAATTCTAATATGAATTTTACAGATCCTATTTATTATCAAACGTGTATATCATACATATTTGATAAAAATAATCCATATAACCCAAAAACGGGATTAATTGAGAATGAACGAAATATTTGGTTTCATCCTCCGAGGGAGTATCTGTTTCAAATTTTAGAATTAAATCCTTACCCATACATTAAATATCCCTTAGAAATTGGTCATAGTTGGAACTGGAAACTTAAAATAGGTGATTCATGGGGTGATAAACGCTGGAAACTTTGGAAGGGTATTGTAGAGTTTAAGTATAAGTACAGTATTGTTGCGAAAAAAACAATTAAAACAAATTTGGGAGATCTGGATTGCTTTGTAATTGAAGGTGAAGCTGAAAGTACGCTAGGTAAAACAAAACTAACTAGTTATTTTAACAGTAGGTATGGTTTTGTTAGGTTCGATTACACCAATATTGATAATTCCCAACTTCAAATTGTCTTAAAAAGCGTATCATATCCAATGTTTAAGTTTTTTTAAACTATGGAATGTCAATTATTGTGGGGTAATTGATAGTCAATATTATTTGCAGTAAAACACAAACGGGTTTCAGGCCTTAATGCCCAAATTTGGGGTGAAAGACATAAATTGTTACTTTAGCCCTTCAAAATATGTAAAATGTTTTCATTCCCCCACTACTCCCAGTACGATGCCATGGATTGCGGCCCAACATGCCTGCACATGGTTGCAAAGTACTATGGCAAACATTACAAGCTGGATACCCTCCGTGACAGGAGCCATATTACCCGCGAAGGAGTAAGCCTGCTTGGAATTAGCCGTGCGGCGGAGAGTATTGGTTTCCGTACCATGGGCCTTAAGATTGGTTTTGAGCAGCTAATAAATGAGGCTCCGCTACCAGCCATTGTGCACTGGAACAAGAACCAATTTTTTTATATTTCTAATAATTTCTTTGACTTTTATAGTTTAATTATTTTTTTAAAACATAAATATTATGAATAATTTAATTATTAATTCACTCTTTTATGCAAAATATTTTTTTTTATTTTCTATTATAAGCCTATCATGCACTAAGATGAATACTGATTCAGGTTTAAAAAACAAAGTAGTTGTTATAATACATTCAGATAGCTCTAGGACAACAACCATATTTAATATCGAGTCAGTAAAATTTATTGGTAAGAATCAAATAACATCGTGTCTCCCAGATGATACTGTATATATTGATGTTAAGCCAGTTGATATTATTGTTGTATGGAATCCAACAATATTTGCCGATACTATTCTAGTAGAAGAAGGGGATAGCATTTTATTAAATTTTAATAAAAATAATTATTCTAAAGAGATTATCCGTAAAAAAATGAGAATTTACTCTAGTATGCCTTTTTACAATGAGTTTAAATCAGCCTTTTGTAAAAATAAAAACATTGACTCGCTTGAAAATTTATTTTTTCAAGTTGACTATTCAAACCCTTATGAATTCTCAACGGACTTAGTAAAGCTTGTCGATTACAGATTAATAATAAATAAACCAATGGTAGTTGGTGGAGAAAAAGTAATGAAAGAACTAGTGAAACAGAAAATAATAAATTATAATAAAATTGAATATGATAATTCATGTAATATTCCTTTAAATTATTTTTATGTATATAAAGAATTATACAGAACAAAACTTTTTGATGATTTTTATAAGTATGCAAGGATTTGTAAATACGACTTTCTAAATGATATATTGCTTTCAAACATATTTTTAGGAAATTATTATTCAGACTCCACATACTCTCTTGGCTATTTGAAAACAATTTTCTATGGTGGTATAATTTTTAATCGTTATCATAGTTATAACGATGTATATTATAAAATTGATAGCGTTTTAAAGGATACCTTATTGCAAAAATATGCAAAGTTGATCTGTTTGCGAGAAATGTTAAACGAAAACACTCTTGAATTTAAAAAATGCTTTAATAAATTTCAGATGGATTATAAAGATGAATACCTTAACAAATATTTGATGAAAGAACTTAAAGACTACGACTTAGCAAATTCAGCAGATTTTAAACTAATTCCATATAATAGAATAAAAAATACGGTTGAATATGATAGTATTGTGCTGAACAATAAAAAATATATTGTGTATGTAGATTTCTGGGCAAGCTGGTGTGCGCCCTGCAGGCATGCCATGCCAAGCGCAAAAAAGTTAAGAGAGGAGTATAAAGCTAAGAATGTGAAATTTGTATATATATCGCTTGATAAAAATATTAAAAGTTGGGAGAATGGTATTAAACAGTGTGACTTGAACGATAATGCAATAAACTATTTGGCTACGAATTTTGAAAATTCAGGTATATACAAGGATTTAAAAATTAATAGCATTCCTCGTTACCTGATTTATAAGAATGGTAAACTGGTAGAAGCCAACGCACCAGGCCCAGAGGGCAATGGTATTCGAACACTGTTGGATAAATATTTGAAAGAGTAAATAGAACTTATTTTTCAAAGCGGAAGTGTAGCTGCGGATATGCTTGTTTACTTTGTATTAACTAATCCAGAAAAAACAGCGCTGGATAGATTGGTAGGCGGTAACCAAAAAGCCTGGAAATGGAATTAATTCGAATTAATTATGTTTAGAATTTGTCTTTTGGCTTTTATCACTCTGGGCATTGGTCTGAATATGGCCAATGCTCAGGATTGTATAAAAGGTGTTGTAAAATCGAGCGAAACTAAAGAACCTATTCCATTTGCCTATATTCTATCTAAAGATGGATCACTAATTTCCTATGCTGATATAAATGGGAACTTTTGTGTCAAAGATTCAATAGCAGATTGTATTATTTATTGTATGGGATATGATTCTCTTTTAGTTAATGATTTAAAATTTGGTGATGATGAATATTATTTAAATCCTAAGCATTTTGCAATTGAGGAAATTGAGATTGTTGGTATTAAACTACAGCCTTATAATGTAATGCTACAAAAAGAAAAGTTGTTTCCTTGGACTAAAGTAATTGGGTTTTACTATAGTCAGGGTTATATTATAAAAAAATTGATAAATGGTAATAAAACGCAAGGTCGTTAAAAAAATATAATTGTTTACACGGATACTACTGGGAATCCTTATTCATATTTTAGAATCAAGTTATATAAGAATAACGAGGGGCAATTGGAGAAGAAGTTACTCCTAGCAATATTATTGCGAAAGGCGCTCCAAATAAGCATATAATGATAGATGTTACTAATCTTAATGTTATTTTTCCCCCAGAGGGTTTATTTATTGGTATTGAAATAGTTGAGGCGGAAAATCAACCATATGTGCGTTATTGGGGGGCTCAAAAAAATATTAAAAGGATTCATTATGGTCCATCGATAGGAACTATAACACCAAAGCATTTAAATAATGGTATTGTTTATTATTATAATCCAAAGGTGAAAGTTTGGGTAAGAGAAATGAGATTTATTCCTTTAATATCAGCAGAAGTCACATATTTTAAAAAAAATGATTTTGATTCTATCAAACCATTTGGACTTGTCAACTCAAAACGTTTGCAAATGGTTAAAGTATAAAGGAGTTGAGTTTTATTATTTAGGGATTGAATACTTATTTAAAATTTAAGAGAAGCCTGGGATATATTTTGTCTTAACCCCATAATTAGCTGTACAAAAATTAACATTTGTTTAGGCAATAGTTTTGTATCTTCGCAAAAAGCAATTCATGTTCAGGTCGATTTTATTAGTTGGCATCGGTGGTTTTCTGGGTAGTGTGTCGCGTTTCCTGGTGAGCCGGTATTTCCAGCTGCACACGCTTAGCAATTTTCCTTGGGGAACCTTTACGGTTAACATTTTGGGCAGCTTTATTATCGGTTTGGTTTTTGGCCTTTCGGAAAGGAGCAACCTAATCTCGCCTGAGTGGCGTTTGTTCTTGGCGGTGGGCTTTTGTGGGGGGTTCACCACCTTTTCGTCGTTGGCAAACGATGCGTTCATTCTTCTTCAGGGTCGCGAATTTTTATATCTTTCAGTTTACACGGCAGCCAGCTTCTTCTTAGGACTGCTTGCGGTTTTTGCCGGTCGCTACATCATCCAAATTATCTAACGCTATGGAAAATTACAGCAAAGCACTCCGATTACGTATCTATATTAGTTCAACCGATAAGCTGAAGCATTCGCTTCTTTTCGAAACCATTGTTTACCAAGCAAAACGATATGGCCTGGCTGGTGCCACCGTTTATAAAGGAATTATGGGGTATGGCGCCAGCTCGGTAATCCACTCCTACAAGTTTTGGGAAATTACTGAGAAATTGCCAGTTACCGTTGAGGTGGTTGATAAGGAGGAAAATATCCGCAATTTCTACGATAAAATTAAACCCTTTCTTGAGGATATGCGATACGGCTGTATGGTAACTGCTGAACCCATTGAGGTGTGGCTCTATAAGGAGGGAACTAAACGCGATTAGTAAACATATTGCCGCTCAATCCTGACAATCACCCGGTTATTTTAGTTAAACTTCGTTTAGTAGCTTGCTGATTATTCCACATTTAGCTACCTTTGTGGCCTTAATTTTAACAGAGTTATTGACGTAAAGTAAAATAAATCAAGCAACTAAATCATTTCACATAGTATGAATATTGTTAGGGAAGATATCGATTCGTTAAACACAACCATTCGGGTTAAGGTTGAGAAAAACGACTACGCTGAAAGTGTTGAGAAAAGCCTGAAGGATTACCGCAAAAAGGCAAACGTCAATGGTTTCCGTCCGGGAATGGCACCTATGTCGCTTATTCGCAAGATGTACTACCGCTATATCCTGGCCGATGAGGTAACCAAGTTGGCATCGGATAAGCTTTTCGATTTTATTAAGGATAATAAGATCCGCACCCTTGGTGAACCCATTCCAAGCGAAAAACAAACCCCTATTAACTGGGAAACCGACGAGACCTTTGAACTCGCATGGGATTTAGGTATTGCCCCAGAAATTGATATCAAGTTTACCAAAAAGGACAAATTCCCATTCTACAAGATTTTACCGAACGACGAGATACGCAAGAGCTACATCGACAGCTACCGCAACCGCAACGGCAAGTATGTAAGCGTTGAGGCTACCGATGATAAAGGGCTGGTTAAGGCAACCCTTACCGAACTCAACGACGATGAATCGCCACGCGAAAACGGCGTAACCGTTGAGGGTGCCTCTATTTCCGTTGCCCTTGTTGCCGATGAGAATGAACGTAAAAAACTCACCGGTGTTAAGGTTGGCGATGTGCTTGTAATTGATACCCATAAGGCATTCCCCAACCAAGCCGACAGGTCGGCGCTGCTCCGAATCAAGAAGGAGGAGCTGGCAAACGTTAACCCCCTATTCCAGCTAACCATTACTGAAACGTTAACCTTTGCCCCCGCTGAGCTTAACCAGGAGTTTTTCAATGCGGTTTACGGTGAGGGTGTAGTAAATAGCGAGGAAGAGTTTAATAAGAAGATTGACGAGGAGATTGAGCGCAACCTTGCACACGAAAGCGAATACCGCTTTGGTATCGACCTTAAGGAAAAGCTGCTCGAGAAGCTTAAAATTGAACTACCCAAGGATTTCCTAATCCGCTGGTTGGTTGCCATTAACGAGGGCAAGTTCACCCGCGAGCAGATTGAGAGCGAGTTCCCCATGTTTGAGAAAGACCTTAAGTGGCAGCTCATAAGCAATAAGGTTGCCGAAGAGCAGAACTTTGCTGTCACCAACGAGGAACTGGAGGACTTTGCCATGGGATACGCTCGCAGCCAGTTTGCTGCCTACGGCATGAGCTTCCTCCCCGATGAATACATCAAACGTTACGCTGCCGATATTCTCAAGAACCGCGACGAGGTTCGTAAAATCCAGGAACGTATTCTGGATAAAAAGGTTATTGACTGGTTCAAGGCTAACGTAAACCTGGACACCAAGGAGATAACCATCGACGAGTTCAACAAGCTTAAGTAAGAAAGCAAAACACAGCAAAGCCGGTTTGTAAGCCGGCTTTTATTTTTTGGTTTGTTAGTAAATTATAACCGCTCCGCTTTTTTGTTTTAACAATTGTGATTATTTTGCGTTACTAATACAAAAAATTTAAGACCATGAGAGAATTTGAAAAATATGCAATAAAGCACCGGGGAATTAATAGCCTTACACTACATCAGTACACTTCGATGTCCAACGGCTACATCTCACCAACTATCATTGAGGAGCGTCAGCTCAACATTGCCACCATGGACGTGTTCTCGCGCCTTATGATGGACAGGATTATTTTCCTTGGCGTTCCCATTAACGACGATGTGGCTAACATCATTCAGGCGCAGCTGCTATTCCTTGAATCGACCGACCCCTCGAAGGACATTCAAATCTACATAAACTCACCCGGTGGGGGTGTTTACGCTGGCTTAGGTATTTACGACACCATGCAGTACATTAGCTCCGACGTAGCAACCATCTGCACCGGCATGGCTGCATCGATGGCAGCCGTTCTGCTTACTGCAGGCGAAAAGGGGAAGCGAACCGCCCTGCCCCACTCACGTGTAATGATTCACCAGCCCATGGGTGGAGCTGAGGGTCAAGCTTCCGATATCGAGATTGTTACCCGCGAAATACTTAAGCTCCGCGAGGAACTTTACGAGATTATTGCCACTCACTCGGGCAATCCCATTGAACGTATCCGTAAGGACTCCGACCGCGACTACTGGATGACCGCGCAGGAAGCTCTTGACTACGGTATGATTGACGAGGTTCTTATGCGTAATAAGAAGTAATTTGTAACCCGAATAAAAAATGAAGGCTGCAGAAAGTGCAGCCTTTTTAGTATCTACTTGCTTTTACTTAACAACCAGGGTAACAACTCCTGTTCCGCAAAGGCATTATCCCAGCTATTATGCCCCACTCCAGGGTAAACCGTAAAACGTACATCGCCCCTTGCCTGTTTTATGGCATCGACCATGCGCTGTGAATGATATACGGGGACAACATTGTCGGCCTCGCCGTGAAATACCCACATTTTAACCCTTTTAGCGTATCTATTTACATTTTTAGGACTGCCTCCGCCACAAATGGGAAATGCAGCAGCAAACATCTTAGGCTTCCGGGCAAGCAACTCAAAGGTACCCATTCCTCCCATCGATAGGCCGCCAACGTATAACCTATTCCTATCAACATAGTTCAACTTTACGAGCGAATCCAGAAGTTCAATAACAGCAGCCATTGCAGGGGTTGGCTTCCCCTTAGCTGGAAAATCAAAGGCCCGATTACCATCGGACTGGTTTACAATATCTACATTAGCCCAGTAGCTATCGGCAGGACATTGCGGAAACACCACAATTGCGGGATATTTTTCCATAACAGAGTCGGAAGCAAATAGCTTAGCCCCATGGGTAAGCTGCTTTTCATTATCGGAGCCCCGTTCACCAGAACCATGCAGGAAAATAATCAATGGGTATTTTTTGCTAGAATCAAAGTTTTTGGGATACAGAATACGGTAGGGCAACTGGATGCCTTTAGATTTAAACATCTCTGCCTTATACATTTCACTAACCTGCGAAATTGAGGCATTTGCAATTATGACAATGATAGCTGAAATGATTATCCTTTTCATTTTCTCAAAAATTACTATTGGTAAAGTTAATGAATCATTGTTTAAAGTGTGCTATTTTCGGTAGTATTTGGTTTTTTTGTAACCATCAACTTAAAACTATCACAGGGCTACACGGTGATCACAACGAACAACCATCATTATCTGTTGTCTTCTAAAGCTCGCCTAAGCATCACTTTGTACCATCACTTCCTTAATGCCTTTTATCGTTCTTTGCAATGTTTTTCCTTTGCGATGCAACGTTTCAGTGTCGCTCTTTGGAATGCCATAGCGTGCATCGCAATACATATTGGTGTAGGCTTGGTGTTACAAATGTTTCGCCCCTACGGGGCTGGGAACGGGTCTCGTTGCTCGTTGTTCGTTGTTCGGAAAACTGTTGTCATGCTGAGCTAGCCGAAGCATCTCTTAGTACCCTCAACTCTTCTTTAATGCGATTCCTCAACCAACACGGAGTGCCATACACAGTGGCATAAAAGCCTTACCCGACAATGGGTCGGGGGGGGAACGTTGTGGTGGGCTTAGTAAGCGATACCACATGAGCCACGCTGCAGGCGTGGCGAATAGTATCGCGTGGCAGTTCCACCCGCGGGGCACCCATCGGGTCGGGCTTTTCAGCCTTGATTTTCTTTGGTTCTTTCTTGTATCAAGACAAGAAAGAACATGTAAACCGCTCTTTGCCATACTTTTCTGTTGCGATGCAACGTTTCAGTCTTGCTTTTTGGCTTATTTATTGCGTGCATCGCCATACTGGCGGAGGTAGCTCTTTGGTTACAAATATTACGCCCCTACGGGGCTGGAAGCGTTGTTCGTTGCTCGTTGTTCGTTGTTCGTTGTTCGGGAAACTTTTGTCATGCTGAGCTAGCCGAAGCATCTCTTTTTACTTTTATTCCATTTATACCTCTTGATTGGTTTTCTGGGAATCGCTCTATGTCATACCTTTCTGTTGCGATGAAACGTTTCAGTCTTGCTTTTTGGCTTATGTATTGCGTGCATCGCCATACTGGCGGAGGTAGCTCTTTGGTTACAAATATTACACCCCTACGGGGCTGGAAGCGGTCTTCGTTGTTAGTGAATCGTTGTTCGTAAATGCCATTCTGTGTAACACCGTGTTACACTGTGTAACTCTGTGATATTTGCTGTTGCTCAGTTAATGAGACGGTTGTCATCCTGAACTTAGTGAAGGATCTCTCTCTTAAGTGCAAAATGAGATGTTTCGCTAACGCTCAACATGACAACCCTATCACGAGCAACTTTCAATGAACAACTATCTTTGTCATCCTGAGCGCAGCGAAGGATCTCAGTCAAGGGCAAATTGAAAAATGAGCAAAGGGATGCTTCGGCGCAGTCTATCCCGATAAATCGGGTCTAAGCTTGACAGAGAGATGTTTCGCTAACGCTCAACATGACAATATTCTCAAAAACAACAATCAACCAGCAACTAACAGTTACATTTTTCCGTTATCGGCAAAGGAGTAACATTCGCCATCGGTTACTATTACATGGTCGAGCAGGGTGATGTCAAAGAGTTGTGCAGCATTCTTAAGCTTTTCGGTTAGCGCGATATCCTTATCGCTGGGCTGGGGGTTACCCGATGGGTGATTGTGAACCACTATAACAGCCGAGGCAAGCCGCTCAACGGCGTGTTTTAACACCAGCTTTGGGTCAACCACGGTGCCCCCCACTCCACCCTGACTCACCTTTACCCTTTCAATTATCCTATTGGACTTATTCAGAAGCAAAACCCAAAACTCCTCGTGTGGCAAATCGGCAAGGACAGGTTGGAACAAATCGATAACGCTCCGGCTTGAGAAAATCCTTTCACGGTTTATTGGCCCCTCAGCATTTCGCCTACGACCAAGCTCAAGCGCTGCCAGTATGGTTATTGCTTTGGTTCTGCCAATCCCCTTTATTCTGGTAAGCTGATGCAGGCTCAGACGAGCAAGCTCGTTGAGACTGTTGTTTACCTGCCCCAGTAACCGTTGGGCCACATCTACTGCGGTCTCGCTTGCATTACCAACTCTGAGCAGAATAGCAATCAGTTCTGCATCGCTAAGGCTTGAGGCTCCTTTTCGCTCCATTTTCTCGCGTGGACGGTCGTCCTCGGCCAAATCTTTTATGGTTAACCGCTTTTCGGAGTTTTCCATGACCATGGCTTTGAATAGGTTACATAAGTTAAACAGAACGGAAATAAAATGCAAGCAGTTTTATCAAAATCAATATAAATAGCAATATATTTGATGTTACTAATCAAAGAACACTATGCAAAGTAAGAACCTGATTCGCTCAGCGCTGCTGGTGGCAATTGTTGCCCTGGCTTACTATACCTACACCCAAATTGTGGCAAATAGTTCCAACAATTTAACCTTTTCGGCCGACTCGGTTGTTTTCAAACGCGGTTGCCTACATCCCGACTCATCGTGTTTTAGGGTTGCTTACCGTTTCCCTGTTCCCGTTGGTAAGGGTAGCTCCCGTATTGAAAAGCTAATTGTAAACGATTTTGTGGGAAACATGGATGAGGAAATTGATAGAAACGATTTTGCTCACCTAAAGGATATGCTGGTAAAAAACTCCATTAGCTACGACAGTTCCTACGTAGAGTTCCTGAAACAATTTGGTACTGGCGTTGAGTGGTATATTGATGTTGATTTTACACAGATTTTACGTACAAACCGATTGATTACTTTCCGTTACGAGCAATCGAGTTACACTGGCGGTGCCCACGATATGTATGGTTACCATTACCTTAATATCGACCTAAAAAAAACAAAAATCCTAAAATTGACCGACCTGTTTACGGATATGGACCGCTTCAAAGCCATTGCCCAAAAGGCCTTTACGGTTCAGTACCTGAATAATCCTGCCGACAAAACCGAATACTGGTTGGCCGACGATGGTTCCTTGGTTCTTGCCAATGAGTTTGGTTTAACCAGTAAGGGCTTGCTGCTCCATTACAATGTTTACGAGATAGCTTGCTTTGCTCGCGGCGATATTGAGCTGTTAATCCCCTACCCTGATTTAAAAGAGATTTTGGTTGATGCTTACCGAAAGGAATTGATGAACTAAAACCCAAGTCTTTTTTACAATAACTTAACTAAAGAAAAAACCGACAGTTAAAACAGTTGTCGGTTATGTTTTTAAGGAAATCTTATTTACTCCCGCTGAAACTTACCCAGTCTGAGGAATTCAACGGTTTTGTCCATCTCCTTATACATTATCCTATCCTGCTCAATAAAACCTACGATGGAACGGTAGCTGGCAATAAATTCCTCAAGGTAGGGCGATGATTTTGCAGGCCGACGGAACTCAAGAGCCTGGGCTGCATTGAATAGCTCAATGGCCAGTATGCGCTCAAGGTTATCGACCACCCTAAGTAGCTTTGTTGCTGCGTTGGCACCCATGCTAACATGGTCTTCCTGGCCGTTTGAAGAAACAATGGAATCGACCGATGCGGGAGTGCAAAGCTGCTTGTTCTGGCTTACCATGGCAGCAGCTGCGTACTGTGGTATCATAAAACCGGAGTTTAGTCCGGGATTAGCAACCAGAAATTCGGGTAAGCCGCGTAAGCCAAGAATAAGTTGCGCTGTTCGGCGTTCCGAGATGTTGCCAAGCTCTGCAAGGGCAATGGCAAGGAAATCGTATGCTAAGGCCAGCGGTTGCCCATGGAAATTACCACCCGAAATTACCAAATCCTCATCGGGCCAAATGGTTGGGTTGTCAGTAACCGAGTTTATCTCGGTTAGCAATACTCCTGCCACGTAGTTAATGGCATCCTTTGATGCTCCGTGCACCTGTGGAATACACCGGAATGAGTAGGGATCCTGAACGTGCTTTTTGGGGCGCTTTATGAGCTCGCTTCCATCAAGTATTTTTCGGAAAGCACGGGCCGTTTCAATTTGTCCCTGATGCGGCCGAACATTTTGAATATTTTCATGGAATGGGTCAATACGACCATCGAACGCCTCAAGTGAAACTGCGCCTATTATATCGGCTAGCTTGGCCAGCTTAAAAGCCTTAACCATGGCGTAAACGCCATGTGCACTCATAAACTGCGTGCCATTAAGCAGGGCAAGCCCTTCCTTCGACTTCAGTTCAATGGGCTTCCAGCCAAATTTTTTGAGTACATCGGCAGCCGAAACTATTTGGCCATCGTAATGCACCTCACCCATACCAATTAGCGGTAGGAACAGGTTTGAAAGGGGCGCCAAATCGCCCGATGCTCCTAGTGAGCCACGGTCGTAAACAACGGGAATTACATCGTTATTGTAGAAATCAATAATACGCTGAACGGTTTCAACCTGAACACCCGAATGTCCTAACGATAGTGCGTGAGCCTTAAGGAAAAGCATCAGCTTTACGATTTCGGGCTTAACCATATCGCCTGTGCTGCAGGCATGCGACATAACAAGATTTTTCTGCAGCTGTGAGAGTTCGTCCTTAGAAATGGTTTTGTTGCATAGCGAACCAAAACCAGTGGTAATACCGTAAATAGGGGTCTCCTCATTCTCCATCTTACGGTCAAGGTAATCGCGGCACTTGGCTATAAGCTGGCGCGATTCCTCAGAAAGTTCAAGGGTATGAGGCTCGTCAATCAAATTTTCAATTACATCCCAGCTTAAGGGCTTGGGCGATATGGTATGAACTTTTGCCATGGTTAATGAGTGATTTTCTTATAGGTTCAACTTGATATGTTCTTCAATGCCATCAAAAGGAATGGTAACCTGATTGCCGGTTGCCATGTTTTTAACCGAAAACTGACGGTTTTGAATTTCGGTTTCACCTGCAATTACCATAAAGCGAATGTTGCGCTTGTTTGCATACTCAAACTGCTTTTTCACCTTAGCAGCATCGGGGTAAATCTCAACGCTAATTCCGGCATCGCGGAGCTTACGGGCTGCAGGCATGCAGTATGCAACCTCAGTTGTCCCAAAGTTTGCAAACATTACCTGTGTGGTGGAGGTAAGACTCTCCGGGAAAAGATTTAGCTGCAGCATTACATCGTAAATGCGGTCGGCGCCAAACGAAACCCCTACCCCGCTCACATTGGGTAAACCAAAAATACCGGTTAGGTCGTCGTACCGGCCACCGCCACAAATGCTGCCAATCTCAGCATCCCGGGCTTTTACCTCAAATATGGCACCGGTGTAGTAGTTAAGCCCTCGCGCAAGCGAAAGGTCGAGTTCCACCTGTGTTGATAAGCTTCCCCAAGCCTCAATGTATCGGAAAAGTTCCTCCATTTCGTCAATTCCTTTCTGGCCTAAGGGGCTGCTCTGCAATACATTTCGCAATGTGGCTAACTTTTGGTTGTTGCTGCCCTGTAGCTGAATTATGGGTTGCAATTTCTGAATGGCAGCCTCATCGATTCCGCGCTCACGCAATTCGGCGTTAACAGCATCAATACCTATCTTCTCAATCTTATCAATTGCTACAGTAATATCAACCAGCTTATCGGCATGACCAATAACCTCGGCTATTCCGCTTAGTATTTTGCGGTTATTTACCTTGAGCAGGGTGCGCACGTTGAGCTTTTCAAAAACCTCATTGATAATAAGCACCAGCTCAGCCTCATTAAGCAACGAGTTTGAACCAATAACATCAACATCGCACTGGTAGAACTCGCGGTAACGACCCTTTTGTGGCCTGTCAGCACGCCAAACGGGCTGTATTTGGTATCGTTTAAAGGGGAAAGTAATCTCGTTCTGGTACTGCACCACAAATCGGGCAAAAGGAACAGTAAGGTCGTAACGCAAACCCTTTTCGCATATTGCTAGCGATGCGGCATTTGAGTTGCCTGGTTTCAGTAGGCTTGGCTCAACCTTATCGATAAAATCGCCTGAGTTAAGAATTTTGAAAAGAAGTTTGTCGCCTTCGTCGCCATACTTGCCAAGTAGGGTTGAAAGGTTCTCCATGGCAGGCGTTTCGATTGGCGAATAACCATACTTGCTAAAAACTGTACGAATGGTATCGAAAATATAATTCCTCCGAACCATCTGCTCAGGACCAAAATCGCGAGTTCCCTTGGGAATGCTTGGTTTTGTCTTTGCCATTGTGTTGCTGTTTGAAACGACTGCAAACCTACAATTTTTTTGGGAGAAAAAGGCAAATGAAGGTTAAAGGAAGTGCATGAATCGTTAAACGTGAACCGTGAACCGTGAACCGTTAAACGAAATCTAATATCACCTATTGTCATTCCGAGTCCCGATATATCGGGACAGACTATGCCGAGGAATCTCAATTGTGAAGAATCGTTAATCGTTAACCGTGAGCCGTTAAGCGAAGCAGAACAGCAAAATGCTACGCTTGTCATCCTGAGTGAAACGAAGGATCTCTATTTATTAATCGTTATGGAGATGTTTCGCTAGCTCTCAACATGACAATACACTCACGAACAACCATCAACCGTCAACTATCAACCATCAACTATCAACCATCAACTATCAACCATCAACTTAATAAAAAAGGCCACCCAAAACAGGTAGCCTCTCCCTTGCGAATAGCATTAAGGATTATAGCCTTGTGAGCATCTCCTTGAAAATTCTTGTCATCTTTTGTTCGGCCATGGCTCCTACCTTTTGAACCTCCTCGTGCGACACCTCAACAATTTTGCCTGGAACACCCAAATCGGTAATAATGGATATGGCAAACACGGGCAGGTTCATGTGACGGGCAACAATAACTTCCGGAACGGTTGACATGCCCACTGTGTCACCACCAATAATACGGAAATACTGATATTCCTTAGGTGTTTCAAAGGTTGGGCCAGTAGTTCCCACGTAGCATCCAATCTGCAATTTGAAGCCCAGTTCAGCCCCAATCTTTTGGGCTAAGGCAATCAAATCGTGGTCGTAGGGTTTATGCATGTCGGGGAAGCGGGGTCCAAGCTCATTGATATTGGGACCTAAGAGCGGATTGGGCATTAGGTTGATATGGTCGTTAATAATCATCAAATCGCCAATCTCAAAGTCGGGGTTTACGCCCCCGCTGGCATTTGATACAAAAAGATACTTAATGCCAAGGAACTTCATCACCCTAACCGGGAAGGTTACCTGTTTCATATCGTAACCCTCGTAGTAGTGGAAGCGGCCCTGCATGGCTACAACCTTTTTACCGCCAAGGGTGCCAAATATTAATCGTCCCGAGTGTCCTTCAACAGTGGAAACAGGAAAGTTAGGTATATCCTTATACTCCAATGCCTGTTGATTTTCAATTTCACGAACTAAGCCACCCAAACCGGTTCCAAGTATAATCCCCACTTCGGGCTCAATGGTAACCTTACTCTTGATATAGGTTACTGTTTGGTTTATTTTCTCCAACATAATTGAGTATTTGACTGTTAAACCTATTTTCGTTGTTACTAATAAAGTAAACCTCAAGCGGCAAGTAGTAAATCCTACTTTTTACATCCGATGGCAGGTTTAGCCCACGAATTCGAGCTGCATCCTTTTCGGTGGTTACCAACTTTACATCGTTTGAGGTGACCTCAAAAATAGATAGAATTTCCTTAACCGTAAAATTATGATGGTCGGCAAAGGTCTTCTTTCCTACCAATTTATAATTTTTTTCGAGTTGATGGTTAAATGAGTTGGGATTTGCTATTCCTGATAAAGCGAAGACTGTTTCATTTGGATTAAATTCACAGTCTTCGTAATTGCTAAAAACAGCCTTTGGCTTACCATAGCTCACTGAGGTAAAATAAATATCCTGGTTTTGCTTGATTTTAAGCCTCTTGGCTATTAACTTTTGCTGATGGGTTGTAAGGTTATCGGGACATTTGCTCACTATAACAATATTGGCCCGCTTAATCTCTGAGATGCTGTCGCGTAGATTCCCGGCAGGCAAAAAGAAATCGGCGTAAACCGGTCGGTTGTAATCTACCATTAATATGTTAAGCCCTGCTTTTATCCAACGGTGCTGGAAGGCATCGTCCAGAACAACAACCTCGGTCTCAGGGAACGAGCCCATTATCTCCACCACGCCATTTAGCCTGTCCTCGTGCACGGCACAGGCAACATCGGGGTGTTTGAGCTTAAGCTGAAGGGGTTCATCGCCTACCTCAACGGCCAGCGACGATTGCTCAACAATTCTGAAACCTTTGGTTTTACGACCATACCCACGGCTTAGCAGTGCCGTTTTATAGTTGTTTTTTAGTAAACTTATAAGGTAATCGGTATGCGGGGTTTTGCCTGTTCCTCCCACGGTTAAGTTACCAACACAAATGGTTGGAAGGTCGAACTCAAAGCTGCGCAGAACATTGATATCAAAAAGGAGGTTTCGAATCTTTACTGCAAACCAGTAAAGCAACGAAAAGGGCAAAAGTAAAAGACGAAGCTTTTGCATGGTTTTACTGATAAAGTTACTACTCAAATTTAAGTGTTTTATCGGGGCTAATCCGCGAAATTACCATCGAAGGCACCACCAGCATAGCCACCCCAACGGCAAATGCTAAAACATTCAAAACAATTACATGCCACCAAACAATGTTGATTGGCACTTCGGATAGGAAGTAAAATGCCTCATCGAGCTTAACTATACCAAACTGCTTTTGCAAAAAGCAAAGTATCAAACCCGCTGCGGTTCCAATAAAAAGTCCGCGTATCATAATGAACGCCGACTGTATCAAAAATATCTTTCTAACGCTACGGTTCGATGTTCCCATCGATTTCAAAAGGCCAATGGTAGATGTTTTTTCCAGAATAATTATGAGTAAGCCCGAAATCATGTTTATTGCTGCCACTAGCAACATTAAAACAATTAGCACGGCAGCGTTAATATCCTGCAGGTTCAACCAGTCAAAAATATTTGGGTACTTATCAATAATGCTTTGAACCTTTAGCCTTGAGCCATCGTCGAGGAAAACAAAGCCTGCAATGTCATCAACCTCAACCCATAGGTCATCAACCCTATCGATATCATCAACCAAAATCTCAAATCCTGTGGCCTGGTTCTGGCTCCACCCGTTGAGCCTTTGGATGTGCTTAATGTCGGAAAGCACAAACATTTTATCGAACTCAACCATTTTGGTATCGTAAATACCAGCAACCGTAAACCTTCTATAACGGGGTGGTTCTTGAACAAAGAACATATCGTAGGTATCGCCTACCTTTAACTTTAAAAGGTTTGCCAGCGTTTTGGAAATAAGCGAGGCAGCGGTTGTGGTTGAGTCGGTAATTTTGAAAATCGCCCCATCAACCAGGTTCTTTTGGAAAAAAGTCCAATCGAAATCGGAATCTATTCCCTTTAGGACAACTCCTTGAATATCGGTGTCGGTTTTTATGATACCTGCCTTTATGGCAAACCGCTGAATATGCCTAACTCCTTTTACTTTTTTTACCTCATCAATTACCGGAAGGTTTGTTGGTATGGGATTGGTTTCAAGCGATTGGTTACTGTCGTAGTTTGTTATTTGAATATGGCTTCCAAAACCCACAACCTTTTGTTTAATCTCCCTTTTAAAGCCGGTAATAACGGCAATGGCCACAATCATAACGGCCACGCTCAGGGCTACTGAGGCAATGGTAATACGGATAAATGGCCTCGATAGGCTTTGGCTATCGGAACCGCTTAGAAATCGTTTTGCTATGTAGCTTTCAAAACTCACTTGTAGTTGGCATTTTGTTTATTTTCGGCCAAAATCGGCAGGGATTTCGCCCCAGTACTGGGTTTCCCATTTAAGTAAAGGGTTTTTCCATGTGTTTTCCCTTAACCATTTTTCGGCCCGCTCCAGTAGTTCAAAGAGATTCTTATTCCTTTCCGTTTGTATAAGTTTGGTACGTGCTTTCTTTGCCCTAACCCAACTTATGGCAGTCATGGAGTCGGTGTAAATGGGTATTTCGCTATTCAGCTTTTTCAGATGCGCTAACCCATGGACAATGGCAAGGAACTCGCCTATGTTATTGGTGGCATCGGGGAAAGGTCCTTGATGGAAAATCAGCTTGCCGGTTTGGCAATCTACCCCTTGGTATTCCATCTCAAGAGTTGCAGTATTCCAGGCTGCATCAACAGCCAATGAAGGGTATATTGGTTTAGGGGTATTCTCGTTAACATTAAACAGCGCTTCCTGCTCGGGGTTCATGCTATTGTATGCCACGTAACCCATTTCATAAGCACGCTGTGCGGCAAGCATGCTTGGAAATCCTTTATACTTTGCACCCGGGAAACCCTTTATTTGCTTTTGGCACTCCTCCCAACTCCCATAAATGCCAGGTTTTAGCCCCTCCCAAACCACATAGTGTGTATTTTTCTTTGCCATACTTTTAAAGTAATCAGGTGTCAAAGTTATTCAAAATCGGGGTAAAGCAGGTATTTTTTTCGGAGCAGTTTGAACTGCTCAAGCGCTGGCTGCCAGGTGGCTCTAATTTCCGAAGGGGTTAACCCGTTTTCTATTTGCTGGCGCAGCACGCTAGTTCCGGCAAGCTGGTTGAAGAAGTTATTGAAGAACTTATCTTTTTCAGGGTAGTTGTTGTAGGAGTATATTAGCCAATCGAGAATTATCTCGCGGCGGTCCAGAAAGTAGTTTACCGAGTAGTCCCTTAGGTCGATACCGTAAACCGGTTTGCCCTTGTAGGGCGGATTCAAGCTTGCCCCACGTTTCTCAACTGGTATGTACCTAAAACCCTTATCGGGGAAATTTGGGAAGCCAAAAACCTGGAAGGGGTAATCGGTCCCCCGGCCAACGCTTACCACCGTCCCCTCAAACAGCCCAAGCGAAGGGTAAAGCAGAATGGAAAGGTGATTGGGGAGGTTAGGAGAGGGGCGAACGGGTAGGGCAGTGGTCATGCTGTGGGTGTAACCCCTACAGGGTATAACTGTGAGGTTACACTGAATTTTCCCCTTTAACCAACCCTCAGCGTTTATCATTTGGGCAAACTCACCAATGGTCATACCGTGAACCAGGGGTACAGGATGCATTCCCACAAACGAGCGGTAAGCGGTGTCCAGTACTGGCCCATCAACGTAAAAACCGTTAGGGTTTGGCCTATCGAGTATAATCAACGGCTTGTTATTTTCCGCGCAGGCCTCCATTACGTAATGCATGGTTGAGATGTAGGTGTAAAACCTGACTCCAACATCCTGCAAATCAAAAATTACAACATCAACATCGCTCAGGTCGGCCGGTTTGGGTTTTTTACTTCCGCCATACAGCGAAATTACAGGTAAACCTGTAACCTTATCGGTATAGTTTCCAATAAGCTCGCCAGCCTCAATATCGCCCCGAAAACCATGCTCCGGGCTAAATATTTTTTTTACGGTTACACCAGCTGAAAGCAGAGTATCGACCAGATGCTTTGAACCAACCAGCGTGGTATGGTTGGCCACAACAGCTACCCGTTTACCCTGAACCAACGGAAGGTAGTTGCTCATCAATCGAGCACCGGGCAAAATTTCCTGTGCCCTTGCGGTTATCAGAAATACTGAAACCGAAAAGGTTAATACTATTTTACCAAACCTCATACCTTCCTTTTGCAAAATATGCGCCAATTATGGTTTTGCTAAGGTAGAAAATAATTTATACAGAAAAAAGAAAGGGGGAGAACCATGCTCTGCAAGAACGACTTTACGGGAGGCTGAGTTTAGCTGAAAAATTAAGAACCGGGAAAGCGGAATTAAGGATAAAAGTTAAAGGATAAAGGATAAAATGGTGAAATATCGCAAAGTGATATTTTTAGATTTCATTGACTTTTACTCTCGTTTTTACAATGATGAATTATCTATTAAAAAATTCAACCCTTTTCTGTAACTTTATCAACTTAAAATAGTCTTATTTAATAATTGAATAACTAAATCTCAATCACTATGAAACAATTTTTCAAGTATGTACTTGCCACAATAGTGGGCATAGTAATCTCATCAATAGTAATCTTTTTGATGTTCCTTGGGATTGTTGGTGCAATTGTTTCCTCGGCCGATAAAAAAGAGGTTAAGATTGAGCCCAACTCAATCCTTTACGTCGATCTAAAACAGGAAATAGTTGACCGCGGTAGCGAAGACCCCTTCAAGGGCTTCGATTTCGCTTCGTTTCAACCCAATAGCCCAATGGGGTTGAACCAAATCCTAAAAGCCATTGCCAATGCCAAGGAGGATTCCAACATCAAGGGTATTCTGCTTGAACTCGACGCCGTTAATGCAGGTGCCGCTACCACCGAGGAAATCCGTAACGCGCTCATCGATTTCAAATCGTCGGGCAAGTTCATCTATGCATACAGCGATACATACAGCCAAAAAGCATACTACCTGGCATCGGTTGCCGATAGTGTTTTCCTTAACCCTGAGGGTATGATTGAGTGGCTTGGCTTGCGAAGCGAGATAATGTTCTTTAAGAAAACCTTGGAAAAGCTAGGTGTTGAGCCACAAATACTCCGACATGGTAAATTCAAAAGCGCCGTTGAGCCATTTATGCTCGATAAGATGAGCCCCGAAAACCGCGAGCAAACATTAACCTACGTTTCATCCATTTGGAACCAATGGGTAAATGGAATTTCCGAAACCCGAGGCATATCTGCCGATAAACTTAACAGCATGGCCAACAACATGGAGATATTCAATGCCAAAAAGGCGCTGGAAAATAAGCTGGTCGATGGTCTAATCTATAAGGATGAGCTTATTGCAACCCTAAAAACCAAACTTGGCATTGAGGAAAAGAAGGATATCAGCAGCATTGAGCTGAAAAAATACTTTAAAGCCCCCGAGGTTGCTAAACGCAAGTTCTCAAAGGATAAAATTGCCGTTATTTATGCAAGTGGCGAAATAGGAATGGGTGAAGGTGGCGACGATAATATCGGTTCCGAGGGTCTTTCGCGAACCATTCGCAAGGCACGCCGCGATAGCTCGATTAAAGCCATAGTTTTCCGTATCAACTCTCCCGGCGGTAGTGCGTTGGCCTCGGAGGTTATATGGCGCGAGGTTGATTTAGCCGCAAAGGTTAAGCCTGTTATTGTTTCCATGGGCGATGTGGCTGCATCGGGTGGATACTACATTGCAGCCCCTGCTACAACCATTATGGCCAACCCAACCACTATTACAGGTTCAATTGGCGTATTCGGTTTGTTCTTCAACTTGCAAAAAGCGCTCGACAATAAATTGGGCATTACAGTTGATGTGGTTAAAACCAACGACCATGCCGATTTCTTTAGTGTATACCGTCCAATGACCGCTGAAGAAAAGGCAGTAGGCCAAATGTTCATTGAGCAAACCTACCAAACCTTTATTGGTCATGTATCCGCAGGCCGTGGTATTCCTGTAGAACAGGTCGATGCCATTGGACAAGGCAGGGTGTGGAGCGGCGTTAACGCCAAGGATATAAAGCTTGTTGATGAGTTTGGTGGCCTAACCGATGCCATTAAGCTTGCCGCCGAAAAGGCCGGATTGGAAAACTACCGCCTTGTTGAGCTACCAAAACAGAAAAAACTGTTTGAGCAGCTTATGGAAGATATGTCGGCCGAAGCAAAGGCTTGGATGCTAAAGGACGAACTCGGTTTGTCGTTCAAAGCATACAATCGCATTAAGAGTATGCTTAACAATCAAGGCGTTCAGGCTCGTATACCTTACGATATCGAGGTTTACTAATACATTCCCATAACAACTTTTTGCCCCGATTCTAAAAAAATCGGGGCATTTTTTTCCCTTAATCCCAAAAATATGTTTCTTAACATATTTTATGAAACCTACACCTATTAAACTGATATTCTGATTTTTATATACATCCATTCATGGCGGTGAGGGTTGTAAAATTTTTGGGACGAACATTTTGAATTTTAAAAAACTAATTTTGAGAACTGTAAAAACCAAAATCTAAACAAAAATATCTAAGGAGGTCTTATGAGACGTAATGTAGTTATTATCGGAGCAGCCGGAAGAGATTTCCACAACTTCAACACCTTCTTCCGCGATAAAGAGGAGTACAATGTTGTTGCCTTTACCGCTGCTCAAATTCCCGATATCGATGGTCGTAAATACCCTGCTGAGCTAGCCGGGAAACTTTACCCCAATGGAATTCCCATTGAGGCTGAAGAAAATCTTGCTAAGATTATCAAGGAAAAGAACGTTCACGACTGCGTATTTTCCTACAGCGATGTGAACTACCAGCATGTAATGCGCCTTAGCTCAATAGTTAACGCTGCTGGCGCTAACTTCATGTTACTTGGCCCCAATGAAACCATGCTAAAGAGCACCAAGCCAGTTATTGCCGTTGTGGCTACCCGTACTGGTTGCGGCAAGTCGCAAACCTCACGCAAGGTTATTGAGTACCTTATGGGTCTTGGTCTTAAGGTGGTTGCAGTTCGTCACCCTATGCCTTACGGCGATTTGGTTGCCCAAAAAGTACAGCGCTTTGCTACCGTTGACGACCTAAAGAAACACAAATGTACCGTTGAGGAAATGGAGGAGTATGAACCACATGTAGTGCGCGGTAACGTTATCTACGCTGGTGTTGATTACGAGGCCATTCTCCGCGAAGCCGAAAAAGACCCCAGCGGTTGCGATGTTATCCTTTGGGATGGCGGTAACAACGATTTTGCTTTCTTCAAACCCGACCTTACCATCACCGTGGTTGACCCACACCGTGCCGGTAACGAGATTAGCTACTATCCCGGTGAGGTTAACCTTCGCCTGGCCGATGTTGTTGTTATCAACAAGATGGATTCAGCTTCGCCCGAGGGTATTCAGATTGTTCGTGAGAACATTCGCAAAACCAACCCCAAAGCCATTGTGGTTGACGGTGCTTCGCCCATCAAGGTTGACAAGCCCGAACTTATTGATGGTAAGCGTTGCCTAATTGTTGAGGACGGCCCAACCTTAACCCACGGTGAAATGAAAATTGGTGCTGGTACCATTGCTGCCCGCAAGTTTGGTGCAAGCGAAGAGGTTGATGCTCGTCCTTACCTTGTTGGTAAGCTAAAGGAAACCTACCGTATTTATCCCAACATAGGCCGTGTTCTTCCTGCTATGGGCTACGGTGAGCAACAGCTCAAGGACCTTGAAGCCACCATCAACAACACCGATTGCGATACCGTTATTATTGGTACCCCAATTGACCTCAGCCGTATTATCAACATCAAGAAACCTACCACCCGTGTATTCTACGATTTGGCTGAGATAGGCTTACCCGACCTTAAGGGTGTTCTTGAGAAATTTGTTAAAACCCACAACCTGAAATAATTCAGGATTACAAGATAGAAAGGGCACCTTACGGTGCCCTTTTTTTTGAGTTGATAGTTGTATTACTGATAGTATAGGATGTTTCGTTTTGGGGATTTAGGAATAGAACACAGATGACACTGATTATGCTAATTCACGCTGTGCAAATCCGTGTAACACATTACATCAATTAAGTTGTTGGTTGACAGTTGAAAGTTGTTCGTGAGGGTATTGTCATGTTGAGCGTTAGCGAAACATCTCCCTTCCATAAAGGGGGGATCCTTCGACAGGCTCAGGATGACAAGCGTTGTAGTTGCTGTTCTACTTCGCTTAACGGCTCACGGCACACGTTTCCCGATTTAACTTGTAATTGAGATTCCTCGACGAGCTCGGAATGACAATAGGTAATAATTAGATTTCGGTTAACGGCTCACGGTTAACGGTTAACGTTTTTCCTGTAGCGCCTTGGTTGATAACAATCCACAAGCAGCCTGAATGTCCTGCCCCCGCGAGGCACGGATTGTGGTAAATATGCCCTTGGCGGTTAGCGAATCGCGAAACTGTATAATGCGCTCGTCGGGTGAGGTGCGGAGCGGTGAATCGGGTATGGGATGGAATCGGATTAGATTTATCCGGCAGTTTATCCCATTAAGCAGTTTCACCAGTTCCTTTACGTGGCGCGGGGTATCGTTTAGCCCATCAAACATTATATACTCAAACGACACCCTGTGGTGGTCGCTAAATCGGTACTTTTTGAGCTCATCAACCACATCGGCTATTGGGTAAACATTCTGGATAGGCATAAGCATCCGGCGCTCACCATCGAACGGAGTATGAAGGCTAATGGCTAAGTGGCAGTTTGACTTTTCAAGGAACTGCTTCATGGCAGGGATAAGACCAATGGTTGAAACCGTAATGCGTTTAGTGCTCCAGCCCATTCCCCACTTTGAGGTAAGAATTTCAAGGCTTTTAAGAACATTCTCAAGGTTATCGAGCGGTTCGCCCATCCCCATGTAGACAATGTTTGTCACATTTTTAAACTCAGGGATGCTGCGCAGCTGGTTTAGTATTTCACCAGCCGAAAGATTTCCCTGAAATCCCTGCTTTGCAGTCATGCAAAACAGGCAACCCATCTTACAGCCCGATTGCGAAGAAACGCAAAGGGTTGCGCGGTCATCATCAGGAATATAGGCAGCCTCAACGAAGCGGTTATTGGCTACCGGAAACAGATACTTTTTGGTACCATCGGCCGATTCCGAAACCCTTTCGGGTTTGGATAACCCTACGGTATACTTTGCTGAAAGCATCTCCCTGGCCTTTTTCGATAGATTGGTCATCTCATCGATACTTTCGGCATGGTGATGGTAAAGCCAATCGGCTATTTGGGATGCCGTAAACGACTGAAGCCCTTCGGCTGTTACTATCGATTTAAGCTCATCGAGCGTTTTTCCGTAAAGTGGAACCATCAGCTAAAAGTATATCTCCGAATTTATATTGCTCACAGGAACGCCTCTCGATATCAGTATATCGCGGGTTTCCACAACCATCTCGGCACTACCGCAAAGGTAGTAGGGCCTATTGACATCCAGGTCGTTCCACTGTTTCACAAAGTCAGTTACGCGCCCCACAAACAGGCATCCGGGCTGGCAACGCGAGCAGCATCGGATGTAGTTTTCGCCAAGCCTACTTATTAGAGTATCGGAGTAGTAAAAGTATTCAGGGTAGGGCGCACCATGTATGAGAGTAACTCCGCTTGCCTTACCCGTAAGCAACATCGACATGAATGGGGCAATTCCTGTTCCTGCTGCAATGAATACGGGCAAAGGCTTGACATGAGTAAAGGTTCCAAATGGTTTGGAAACCATTATGTTTTCGCCTGGTTTTAAGAGCGACAGCATGGGTGTTAGTTTCCCTTCAACCCTTTCAGTATAAAGTATCGATATCAGCTCGTCGTTTTCAGCCGAGGCAATGCTATAATACCGTGGTTCAATTTCCTTGGAAACACCCAAGGCAAGCACTTGACCGGCAATAAAGGGGTAGTTTTTATTAAACTTCAGAATATATGCGCCGGGGGCTACTGCGGTATTCGAAATTACACGCTGTATATCGTAAGGTATTTCGTTCCAGCTTTTCATCAAAATAACTTTTGAACCTAAACATGCTGAGGGCTAAAAAGGTTCGCCTGTATTATCCTTATTTTACATTATTTCCAAAATGATACAGGTAGCCTACGTTTACGCCTTGAAATACTGCTTTTGACTGCTTTGGCATTCCTGTGTAGGTATGCTTTTGCATATCGCCATAACCATATCCAACTCGCCCCTCTGCAAAAAAAGTTCCCCACTTAAAATCGCGGCTTAGGCCAATACCACCAATCAATCCATAATCGATTCGGTTATCGCGTAACGGATTAATGGTTATGTTGCTCATCTGGTATTCACCCGATGAGTTATCGCCCTCGCGCGCCTGAACCAGGTATGCAATATAGGGTCCGGCATTGAAATGAATCATGAAAAGCTTAAGGTTAAACCTAACCTGCATGAAAATGGGGAGTTCAATGTATGTGTTTACGCGTTTGTAAAGCGTATCGCCCAGCTCTGCCAAATCAATAGGCTTACGGTAACCCCTGTTTACCATGTAAAGCTCAGCCTGGAAACCAAAGTATTTCAGGTTAAAGTACTTAAAAACCAGTCCGTAATCGAATCCATCGGCAAAAAGCATACGGGTATTCTGAACGGGCGAGAAAGCAATATCGCTCATGGTGTATCCCCCCTTTACCCCAACATAGGTTTGACTATATGCCGATAGGGCAAAAATGGTAAGTAATACTGTCAGACTTTTTTTTATCATGCTATGCTACTGGTTACTTTTTTAACTTTTCCGTTACCGATTTAACTTTCCCATCAATCCGGCCTAAATCACTTTTCCTGATATCGAGGTTGATGCTCACGTAAACCCTTTCACAATCGGGCTCAAGTAGCTTATAGGCTTTATCAACCACATCGAGGGCCTGCTGAAGGGTAGGGGTTTCAACAATGGTTCCCATGGCCGTTAGCCTGAATTCATAACCCAACCCGCCTATCAACTCAATAATTTTAGCCACGTAGGGGCTAACACTTGCCCCTTTATCGGTTGGAAACATGGCAAAATTCATTAGTACTGACATTGCTTATTCCTGTTTTAATGAGAATTGTAACTCGCTATCCCAGTTTGCCCTGATATTTATAACTCCCTTTGTTTTTTCATCGGTAAAGTAAATAACCCTTTCGGGCTGAATTCGCTTCATGTAGCTACCCGAATCCCATTTCCCGTTACTGTTAGAGTCATCAATAAACCGTAATCTATATTTTCCCGGCTTAACAAAGCTGAATTCTACTATTCCATTCCCCTGAATGGTTCTTGTATCAACAGGTATGCCCTTTTCGCTAAGCAATTCAACCACAGCTGACTTACTAACGCCAGTTAGGTTGATTCTTAGGGTACCATACTTTTCAGGGTCGGCACCAATCATTTCCAGCATTAGGGTATCGTTGGTTTGACCTGTATAGTCTTCAAAAGCACCAGGTAAAATGGTAAGTTTGTACGAAGTATTGGGTTTCCAGTCCTTTTCAAATCTGAAAATCCTTGGGTTCAGGCTATCTACCTTCAATTTAATCTGCTCATCAGCTATGCTGTCGGTGGTATTGAAAATCGATATTTTGGTGTTGTCTGCCTTCCGAATGGGTATAGGAAGCGTGAGTTCAAATGGCACATTCGGTATCACCATTCTGTCAGAGGGCAAAGAGGTACTAACCGTAAAACCTTTCTTTACCTGGACGGCTTCATCTTTCTTACCCTTACGCTTGGACTGTTGAACCTCTTCCTTGTAGTAAAGGAATCGTAATGTATCGGTTTGTGGTTTAAGCCTGTATAACAAGTCAGTTTTTTGGTATTCAAGTATGGCCATAAGGGTATCACGATTGGCTATCTCATCATTTACTATCCAAAGTTTAAGCGTATCGCCATTGTTATCGGGTTCAACTATGTACCAGTTCATTAATTTAAGCCTATCAACAGGTTTCAGGCTAAACCCACCAACAGGTTTTCGAGAAAAGCCTAAGGAGAGTATGTTGCGTTCCGGACGATCGTACCCTGTAACTATTTGGTTGGGGAGCTCCTCCCTGAACAGTCTTATACTGAAACTTTTTGGGGTTTTATCGGATGGGTTTACCTCATTAGAAATAAAACCAATACTTTCGGTGCCCTGGTTATAGAGGTAATTACCATTTTTATCGTCAATAACTACAAGTTTATACTTTATGGGCTTTAGGTTTACCAGTGTGAATTTTCCGTCCTTATCGGTTTTTGCAATATGATTGGGCAGAGTAGTGTAGGGTAGGGTATCGGTAAATGAATCGTAAAGCATTACAAGGGCGTTTTCAACGGGCTCGTTAGAAATTGCGTTCAATACACGTCCTGAAAGGGTAAGGGTATCGATTGTTTGCCCGGTTGAGAATGAGAATATGAAATTTTTAATCGGGTTGCCTTCATTGTTGTCCCTTACTGCATCGGAAAAGTAAAAGGTATATGTGGTATTGGGTTTTAGGGTGTCGGTAAGCTCAAGCTCTAGTTTCTTGCCTTTCTGCTTGGGTTGGGGTTTACTTTTTAGAGGTGGCGATACCAACAGTTTTTGCTGTAACTCCTTGAGCTGAATAAACTCATCAAATTCCAGAACAATTTTTTGTCCGCTAAACCCGGTTGCGTTTAGTTTTGGATTACTATTGACTAAAACCGGGGGAATAGTATCCTTTGGCCCACCGGTTGGCGAAACCACCTTGGCACACCGAGGAAACATAAGTAAAACCAAAACCGAAGCGCCAACTGTAATTAAAATCCTTTTCAAGGCTATACTATTATAGGTTAAACTTCGAGCAAAGTTAACCTAATCTATTGTATCTTTGCGCTGATTAACCTTATTTTTATATTGTTATTGGGTTTAAATCAACCTGTCTGTTTACTTCAAACTTAAAACTGATGAATCTTTTATTTATTATTCTTGGGGTAGTAATCCTTGTATTAGGTGCTACATGGCTTGTTGAGGGCGCATCGAGTATAGCAAAGCGTTTGGGTATATCAGCATTAACCATTGGCCTAACAGTGGTTGCTTTTGGTACCTCGGCTCCGGAATTATCAGTTAACCTTATTTCGGCTATAGAGGGTAATTCCGATATTGCCCTTGGCAATATTTTGGGAAGTAACATTTTCAATACTTTTATGATTCTGGGTTTAGCTGCCCTGGTTAAACCGATTGGTGTACAGCATAGCACCGTAAAGGTTGAAATTCCTTTCTTTTTACTCTCGGCTTTAGTGCTATGGGTGCTCTCAAACGAGGTTTTCCTCGATTCAGCAGAGCTAAATGTAATATCGCGGTCGGCAGGCTTGGTTTTACTTTTACTTTTTTGTGTTTTCATGTACTACAATTTCCTGGTTGGAAAGGAGGATCCAGCCTCAGCCTCGCCCGAAATTGAAACCCGAAAACTTTGGATGTCGGTGCTGATGGTTATTTGGGGGTTAGCATTTCTGGTAGGAGGCGGTAAACTTATTGTGCTTGGGGCTGTTAATATGGCCACAAAACTTGGGGTAAGCCAGTCAATTATAGGTTTAACCATTGTAGCTGCGGGAACATCGCTACCTGAGCTGGCCACCTCGGTTGTGGCTGCATACCGCAACAAACCCGATATTGCCATTGGCAATGTGGTAGGTTCAAACATTTTCAATATATTGCTAATATTGGGCCTTACTGCCGGAATAAACCCCATTAAGTTATACAGTGGTGCAAACCTCGATTTAGCCCTAAACATTGCTGCTGGAATTCTAATGTTAGTCTTTGCAGTTAGTGGCCCAGGTCGTAAGTTCGACCGACGCGAAGGGGTGATTCTTGTGATGGTTTACTTGGCATATCTTGCTTATCAAATTTTCAATGCCTAACTCATTATGAATCAGCAAGCCAAAGAGCATATACTGCATTTCTGGACCCGCAACCTTGTGGAAAAGCCTGGTGCGTTTTCGTTCAATCTTTTTCTCTTTTTATCTTTTGGTATTCTATACTCATTCCGGGTTTTACGATCGCCTTTTATTCTTTTGGTTTTCGGAATTATTACCCCTGTTATTCTTACCATTTGCCTTTACCACATGTCCGGGGTTAGCCTACAGCACTTGCTGCCAAAAGTTTTTCATAAAAAAACAAGCAGGGTTTTCCTGGCCCTGCTCGATTGTTCTATTATTACCCTTCTAGGTATTCTCATTTACCGAGGTATACTCAACTTTTTTTTCTTTAGGTTTTTACAAACCGTTATGCTTCCAATACTTTACCTAATAATGCTCCGGGTTTTACTATTATCGGAACACAACTAGTTATCGGAGTACTGGTATTTGAACCGTTTAATGCTCTTTTTGGGAGTTTTCTCAAACTCCTGGTTGTGAACCACAAGCTTGGCTATTTGGCTATACTGGGGTAGATGCTTGTTTACCTCAAGGCGATGGTGTTCAAGAACTGGTTCCAGCATTTCGGGGTCAATACCTTGCTGCTGAACCGACTCGTAATCGGGGTAAATCAACCCAATAAGTTTACCCTTTTGCTCTATCACAAGCGATTCCTGAACAAAAGGAATATTATTAAGCCGTGCCTCAATCTCCTCGGGGTAAATATTTTGACCACTTGGGCCAAGTATCATGCTTTTACTTCGGCCTTTTATGTATATAAAACCTTTACTGTCGTATACCCCCAAATCGCCAGTGTGTAACCAGCCATTGTCCAATGCCTTTTGGGTGGCTTCGGGGTTTTTGTAGTAGCCCATCATTACGTTCTCACCCCTTACCAGTATTTCGCCAACCTCGCTGTATGGGTCCGATGAATCTATTTTCATCTCAAGGTAGTTTATCACCTTGCCGCACGAGCCCATGGGATTGGTACGCCACCCCGAATACGAAATAAGCGGGCCGCATTCTGTCATCCCATACCCAACTGTATACTTGAATTTAATACGACGTAGGAAGCGTTCTACATCGGGGTTTAGCGCTGCACCACCTATTACTATCTCATGAAAATTGCCACCAAATGCATTTGATAGTTTCTCGTTAATCTTCTTAAATATTACCTTATTTAGCAATGGAATGTTGAGTAAAACCTTCATGGCGGGCGTTTCAATCTTAGGCTGTACTTGTTTCTTGAAAATCTTTTCTATTACCAGGGGCACAGTCAGCACTAAGCGTGGGCGAACCTTGGCAAATGCCTCAAGAATTATAGGGGGCGACGGGATTTTGGTTAAAAACGTAATATGGCACCCCATGGCAAATGGGAATAGAAATTCAAAAGCACATCCAAATGCGTGTGCCAGCGGTAAAAACGATACAATTTGATCGCCCTTTACCAGGTGCATGTTATTTCGGGCATAATCGGTATTGGCTGCCAGACTGTTAAGTGGCAGCATTACTCCCTTTGAGAATCCAGTTGTCCCCGATGTGTAGCTGATAACCCCAAGCTCACTGTTTGGTACTTCGGGATAGTTAACCTTGTCGGGGGTGAGACTTTTCATCTCATCGGTAATTGAGGATTTTGCAGCCTCAAATAGCCTTCGGCTTTCCTCATCATTTGAAACAAGGAGGTTAAACCCTGAAATGCTGAATATTGCTTTTAGGTTGGGCATTTCGGCTTGGTTCAGGCCGCCCCAAACCATATCGCCTGCAAAAAGAAGCACAGAATCGGAATGGTTTACAATGTTGTGTATCTCGGTTGGCGAAAAATCCGGTAGTATTGGCACAATAACAGCCCCATATGATATTACGGAAAGATACACTATGCCCCACTCAGCATTATTCCTTCCCACAAGGGCAACCTTATCGCCAGTTTTTACACCCCATATTTGATATAGTTTATGGAGATAGTGTATTTTTCGGGCTACATCGGCATAGGTAAAGGTTTCCCCTTTAAAATCCGATAGCGAGTTGAGTTCCCAGTGTTTCCTAATGGGTTTCTCAACAAACTCCTTTACATAGTTGTACTTAACCATATATGTTGTTTTTACCATGCATCCCCGCAAATATCAGCATTCAATTGTTGAAAATCAACATTTTGCCATTGTTTTATGGTTTAATAAACCCGCAAACGTTTTCGGAAAGATGTTTTTTTTATTTTCTCTACATTTACTTCCCTCACATTCTACCATTCCAGCTCATTCCGACTTTTATTCACGCTTTTACATTTAACGGTTCACATTTAACGGTTACGTTTAAATATTCTTGATTCGTCTTCCTCTAACTTCTTCTAACTCCATCATATTCACATGTTTAACTTTTAACGATTAACGGTTCACGATTCATATTCCTCTAACTTCTTCTAACTTCTTTATATTACTACTCATTCCGACTTTTATTCACGCTTTTACTTTTAACGGTTAACTTTTAACGGTTACGTTTAACGATTCATGATTCGTCTTCCTCTAACTTCCTCTAACTTCTTCATATTACTACTCATTCTAACTTTATTCACGCGCTTAACGGCTCACGTTTAACGTTTAACGGACTATAACTCCCTCATATTCCTTCCACTCCGACTCATCCCGAATTAACCCCTTAAGTCATTGCACTTGGGATAATTTTTGATAACTTTCGGAGCCGATAATCTTACTTTATGAGCACTAATCGTTTTGCGGTTATTGTTGCCGGTGGCTCGGGTCAACGAATGGGTTCCGAAACCCCCAAGCAGTTCCTGATCCTGAACGGCAAGCCCATTCTAATGCATACCATTGAGCTTTTTTTGTCCCTTCCCCAAAAACCCGGTATTGTGCTTGTTCTCCCCAAAAACCAGATGGAGCGATGGAAAAACCTTTGCGTTGAGTATAATTTTACCGCAAATTTAACCCTTACTGCCGGGGGTGAAACTCGCTTTCAGTCGGTTAAAAATGGTCTTTCCCTAATCCCTTTAAACAACTCCCTTGTCGCCATTCACGATGGCGTTCGGCCACTTGTTTCCAAACAGGTTATTGAGGAATGCTATGCAACTGCAGCTCAAAAAGGTATCGCAATTCCCGTAATCAAACCCGTTGAATCGGTACGCCTGGTTGAGGGCAGTACCTCTAAAGCATTTGACCGCAACAGCGTTTTGCTTGTGCAAACCCCTCAGGTTTTTAAATCGGAGCTGATTAAGGAATGCTATAACGTTCCTGAGCAACCCTACTTTACCGACGATGCCTCAGTAGTAGAATCGCAGGGATACACCATACATACCGTTGAGGGTAACCGGGAAAACATTAAAATTACAACTCCTTTCGATTTACAGATTGCTGAAATGCTGATACGTAGTAAACCAATTTAACTGTCATGGCTAATTTCAAACTTGTAGAGGTAAACAGTAAACACACCCGTAACGATTTTCTTGAACTACCGCTTTCGCTTTACAGCGATTATCCAAACTGGATACGCCCGCTTGACATGGATATTGAGAATGTTTTCAACCCCGAGGTTAACAAGCATTTCCGCCATGGCGAGGCTATCCGCTGGGTTTTATACGATAACGGTAAACCGGTTGGCCGAATTGCTGCTTTCTACGATAAAGAGATTGCCAAAAACTCTGAGCAGCCTACGGGTGGCATAGGATTTTTTGAGTGCATCAATAGCCAGGAGGCGGCTAACCTGATGTTCGATACTGCCCGGGAGTGGCTCAAATCAAAAGGCATGGAGGCCATGGATGGCCCCATTAACTTTGGCGACCGCGATCGCTGGTGGGGCCTGCTGGTTGATGGCGATTTCCCGCCCAACTACTGCATGGATTACCACTTGCCATACTACCGCAACCTCTTCGAAAACTATGGATTTAAGGTTTACTTCCACCAGTACACCTACCACCGGTTAGTTAACTCTGAAAATGTTGACCCGGTTGTTTGGGAAAAGGCCGAGCGTATTGCTCGTAACCCTTCGTACACCATTACAACAATATCGAAAAAGAATTTGAAGAAGTTTGCCGAGGATTTCCGCACCATTTATAACAACGCTTGGGGCCGATACACCGGTGTTAAAAAAATTACTGAGGCTCACGCCATGGCTCTAATGAAAACCATGAAGCCTATTATTGACCCCGAGCTCATGTACTTTGCTTACTACGAGGGCGAACCCATTGGATTTTTTATCATGGTACCCGACCTTAATCAGGTTGTAAGGCACCTGAACGGTAAGTTCGATATCCTTTCCAAGTTGTACTTTTTGTACTTACTTAAAGTTAAAAAGGTTTGCACCAAGGCCATTGGCCTGATTTTTGGTATTGTTCCAAAGCACCAGGGAAAGGGAGTTGAGGGTGCGCTGGTAAATGAATTCGCTAAGCGGGCTTTAGCCCCTGGATTCCGTTACACCGAGCTGGAGCTGAACTGGATTGGCGATTTTAACCCCACCATGCGACGCGTGGCCGAACAAATTGGTGCTCGGGTGCGTAAAACACACATAACCTACCGCTACATGTTCGACCCCACCAAGGAGGTTGTCCCTCCCCGTAGGGTCAGCTAGGTAGGTTTGGTGATGGTTGTTAGTAGATAGTAAAAGTTTAAATTTGTTCAACAAGAAAGTAGAAAAAATGGAAACTAAAGAAAATTTTAGGAAATACCTTGATGAGTACATGGTTGATTTTTTCCCAGAAATAAAGGAAAATATGGGAATAGAGTACGAAGACTTTTTGAGGGCAAAAACGGAAATGGCATTTAGATTATATAATGATATGATTGAAAGGGGAGAAATGCCATTAATGGCAGAACTCGGAGCAATAGAAGTTTTAAAAGAGGGATATACTAATTCAAAATACTCATACATTGAGGAAAGGATAAGAGAAATGGATGAAGATTATTATGAAAGATTGGAAAGTGAAGGAACGTTAAAGAAAAAGATAATTGAAATAGTGAAAGCAGGAGAGGGAATATTTGAGAAGTACGGGTTTGAAAAGATTGATTTTGCATATACCGATGAGTTTGAAGATGAAATGATGGAAGTAATTAAATTAAAATTATAGTGTATGAGTTACAATAAAAGACAAGTGTTTGAGGACAACCTTGAAGCAATAAGAACTTACTATGATATTACAGGTAATGAAAGAGAAAAAACGAAAGAAGATATTGAAAAAATTAGTAAATACAAAGGATTTGGAGGTTTAAAGGTTGTGCTATGAATCCAAATGAAATTACATGTTGGTACATTGAGTATCTTCAACTAAAACCAAAAGTGGAAGAACTAAATGAGTTAGTAAAAAAAATATAGAGAGAAAGAATTGATTTTTTAAATATATCTTTTAACCCTTTATCCTTTAACCTTTATCCTTTATCCTTATAACCTTTATCCTTATAACCTTTATCCTTTTCAATTTGAAATCTTAAGTATGAACACCAAATCTATCGCTTTTATCGGTTTGCTTTGGCTATCGGCATTACTTGCCTTTGGCCAGCGCGATATTGAACCAAGGCTGCTTTTCTCCGATACGGCAAGCTTCAACTTCACAGGCGAGTGGCAGTACCTCACAACCGACATCTTTCTGCTAAATGGCGATAAGTTCAGTACGCTCATCAATGAGCTCGATTTTGCAAGGGTTGAACCCAAGAAAAAAAGGCGCAAAAAGCTGGGTGTGGAGGAGGAGCAACTTGAGTACCTCTTTATTACCGCTAGCCTTAAGAACGTAAAGTTTTTTGGCGATAACGATATAACCTACCCCCTCTATAACTTCCAGATTTCACGCGACAAGGATAGCAAGTACCAAACCTTTGTAAGCGATAATATTGATTATGTCCGCATTATCGATAACCTGCCCTTATACTCGGCCCGCGATTACATCGATGCGGAAATACGTGTTCGTGCCATCACCAATAACGACCGCGACCAAATGCTTGCGCTTGTTGCCTCGCAGCTGAAAAACCTTTCAAAGATTACCACTCCAACCGATGCCGTTATGAGCATTATAGGCGAGTTTGGCAATTTTATTGAGGCTAACACCAAGAAAAAGGAGTACCGGTTTAGCTCTACCATCAGGTTGTTTGAGCAGAAGAATTTCGATACCCGCCTACACTCCATAAGGCTTTACTTGCTTTCTACTGCAAACACGCCTGCAGTTGAGTTTTCTGGTGTACCTCTTCGTCAATTCCTCGATACCGTTACAAATGGGCGGGTTAACCGTAACCAGCTGCGGGAGCTTATTGGCATCCGGAGCTACCCTGTAATTGTAGTGGCAAACTACAAATCGTTATACCGCACCGAACAAATTTCGGGCGACGAGGTAACCTTTGCCAATATCGAAAAGCGTAAGCTTAAGGTTGAAAACGACTTCCGCCAGGGACTTATCAATGCCGAAACTTACCGCCAGGAAAAGGATTTACTCAATTTCCTCAACATTTTTGCCCAGCTAAAAAATCACCTCGACATTTACAGCCTAAACTACCGAACCGGGAATAACGATGCCATTTCGGTCAGTCTTTTCCGGGTTATGCAGTACTACCGTCAGCTACAAAAAGCCTACGAGGAGATGAAGTATAAGTATCGGGGCAACAATACTTTTTCAACCGTCTTCAACCGGGAGTATGAATCAATCCTGGGCTTTGCCTCGCTTTACATGGATAACGACCACAACCTAAAATCGACCAAGAACCTTGTTAACACCCTTGTTCGCCTCGAGGCCGATCCCAAAGTACTCAATGCCGACCTGGAAAAATACATTGCCGACCTAAGGTTCTCCGATATCTTTAAGCCGGAGCTGATGAGCCAAAACCTCGAGGGTCAAATCATCGCGAACCACCTCTCAAGGCTGGAGGAGCAACTTTTCAAGGGAACCTTTGAGGCCGAAATTGAAAGGGTTCGGAAAGCCGAGGCAAATCCCAAAAACAAAACCATTACCGATAACCTTCTCTGGCTTGCCAAGTCAACCTCTTGCTCGCTTTGTCGCGAGCGTTCCCTTGGCGCAGTAACGGAGTTCACCCAAAGGCTCGATGCATACTACCTTAAAGTAGAACTCCAACGCTACGACAGCATTGCTACGGCTCTTCAACCATGGGTTTTTAATCGCATTGAGCTCATTCAGCTCATGCAGCAAAACTTTAAGCATTTGTACCCCGATAATGCAAACCTTGAAAGCGCACGTTTCCTGAACGGGAAAATTACTGAGATTGAGCGCGATGTGTTCAACATACGCGATTTTCTAAAAATCGATTTAAGCGGTAAAGACCTGTCCATGGTGAAGAACTTCAACGAGAAGCTGCTTGCCATTCAGCGCCAGGCCGATGCAAACATCGATTTGATTTGCAAGTTGCGTCCGGAGCTCTGCTCCAGGCAGCAAGCAGCCGCTCAAAGCATGAAAAACACTGAGCTGTCGAATCTTTTTACCCGCTCCGATTCCGTGGCGCGCCAAACCGAGGTTTTTTACTCAATATTCCAGTTCCAGCTCAATAGGTTAGCGCGGGTACCTGAAACATCCAAAAACGACGAGCTCCGGATTGAAACCGAAAGGCTGGCCAACCAGCTCGATGAGCTTAAGGTAGCCATCAGCCTGCTCGATGGCAAAAACATAACCCAGGAAACCTACTCCAAGCTTGTAAAGCAGGTAAACCAACAGGTTAAGGATATTAGCGACAAGCTCGTAGCTCTTAACGAGAAGGTAAGCCTTAGCAGTAACCCCTAGCCTGGGCGCAATAAATCAGCCAGAAAAACCACGTGCCCGAGTACAATGCGCAGTGGCTTAGTGTTTGGTTTTTAGTGTTTTCACTATCAACTAACAACTGTCAACCATCAACTACACTTGTCATCCTGAGCGCAGCGAAGGATCACTGACCGCCCAAATGAGATGTTTCGCTTACGCTCAACATGACATTACCCTCACTAACAACCATCAACTGTCAACCATCAACTAAATAAGTCTCACAGGGTTTCATAGTTTAACACGGTGTTACACAGAATAGTATTCACGAACAACGATTCACGAACAACGAGCACCATTCCCAGCCCCGTAGGGGCGAAACATTTGTAACACCAAACCTACCCCCACTAGTATGGCGATGCACGCAATGCATAAGCCAAAAAGCAACACTGAAATGTTGCATCGCAACATAAAATATTGCAAAGAGCTATTCACAAGTTCTTTCTTGTCTTGATACAAGAAAGAACCAAAGAAAATCAAGGCTGAAAAGCCCCACCCATTGTCGGGTCAGGCTTTTATACCGCTGCTTGCTTCTTCCGCTCCTTTCCCTCCCGGGGGAAAGGACTGGGGGTGAGGCCATTTCTCACATTTAACCTAGATGACCCCTCTAAATCTCCCCTGAAAGGGGAGACTTATAATCTGACAAAAGACTTCTTATTGCTACCCCCTCTCCTTTCAGGAGAGGGACGGAGGTGAGGTCGCTTTTACCAGCAACAAACAACTTAAACTGTTAGGTAAAACTTGCAAAAGCCCAAAGACCCTTTGAGGAATTTGTAATTTTTTTTAATTTTGTTTTGAGTGTTACTTTAAAGCGCACATACATCTAAAAATTTAAATATGGCGCAAAAAAGTAGCGCTTTTAAGTTAGTTTTGTGGCATTCTAAAGGCCCTTGAAAGACCAACCAACATTAGTTATTACAGAATTTAAAAAGTATATAAATGCTTGAAAAAGACATTGAGAATTTAATAGCAAGTCATCCAGACGAATTTTTTCCAAACTCGGGTTTTACTCTAATTGGACAGCAAGTCAAGCTAGGAAAGTGCTACGCAGACATACTTTTTCAGGACAAACACAACCGAAAAATTATAGTTGAAGTAAAACGTGGCATTCTTTCTCGTGACGCTGCAGGACAAGTAATAGAGTATTATGGTTTACTAAAAATGGAAAGACCTGACGACATTATTGAGCTCGTTTTATGTGCAAATATTATTCCGCCTGAACGGAAAACATTTCTTGAAAGAATTGGAATTGAGTGCAAGGAGCTTGGAATTAATTTAATAAACCAAATTGCTCAAAAAGTAAATTACCAATTTATAAATGCTCCCAAACAAACGGAAATTATCAGTTCAAATGGTGGCTTACCAGCATCTGAACGGGCGTGGATTTTTCAAGCTAACCCACAACGTTATGATATAATTAATGCTCTTGCTGACGATGAAATTGGACCTTATATGCACTGGTTAGTCAACCAGCACAAAAAAGAAATTGTTAAAGGCGACGCTGGAATAATTTGGCTTTCGGGAAAAGAAGCTGGCATTTATGCAATAACAGAAATTGTAACGGACCCTCAAGTAATGGAAGAGCCAGAAGCCGAAAAAAAATATTGGGCCGACGAAGATGATAAGAAAGGTAAAAAACTACGAGTAAAAATGAAGATTGTAAAGAATTTATTAAACAGACCAATTTTTAAAGAGAGTATTATTCAAACAAATGGACTTCAAATGATGAGTATATTACGTAATCCTCGCGGTACAAATTTTTTAGTAACACCAGAGGAGTGGAACATAATTAAAGACCTTATTAAATAATGAGAGTTTCTCTACACTATATCGCTTGGGACAGAAGGAAGAACGTCCGCAAAATTGTGCCTACAAGAATTTGGCGGTTTCATGGTTAAATGAAGTTTTGTGCTTCATTTTACTATGTTTAGTGCTGGTTGACAGTTTTGTGCTCCTAAATCCGCCACTTTGCTAAGCCGCAAACCGTATAAAATTTGAATAAATGACTGTACCAATTGATATAGATTTTGACTTTCGAAAAGACAGTAAATGTGGCGACCCTGACGTAGACAGTCCGAAATTATATGAAATTCACAAGTTGTTATGGAGTAAAGATTTGCCAAACGGAAAAAAATTCACCTTGGAAATTAAAAGAGGCAGTTCTGGAAGATTTCTTTTGAAAAACAACTTTACAATGAATTTGTCAAGCGACAGAATGTGTCCTCATTTTGACGGAAATTATAGAAACAAATTTTACGGTTCGCTTTCAGACAATGAACTAGAAGAACTAAAACATAAAGTGCGGACAATTGGCGGACACATTGTTTTTCCTGCACATAAAAAGAATGGTTTTACAATTAATCAAGCTAGAGGAGTAAATAGAATAATTTGTGACAGATTTGACTTGACCTTGGAGTGCATAAGACGTTTTTACAATAACGAAGAAAGCCCTCTAACAAAGACAATAACTAATTACAAAGACTTTTTCGATTTGTTTGTTGACTTTAAAGGCTATGTTGACTTTTTTCATTTGCAAGACTTTGTTGATCAAAACGGACAAATTGAATTTTCTTTACCGTTTGACAATTTCAACAGACCACCATTGCCACAGACAATTAACGAGTATAAAAAATATATGGAACACACATTGGAATTAATGAACAACAGAAACAAACGAATATTAAAAAGTTTGACAAGCTGTCAATATGATACTTGACAACTTTATGAAAACAAAACGACACCTCGTCATCAACAAAAGGTTCGCAGAAAGCTTAAAAATGAAGGGACACAGCAGCCGCTGATCGGACGAAACAGAAAAAAGCGAAACAAATTTTGAAAGGTGGACAACCTCATACAGAGCATATTGAAAACATACAGCGAGTTGGCTGACAATCATTGCCTTCGCTTATTTTCCCCGCACATATTTTAATTCAAATAAGCGAAGCGGTTCACGAACACCTTAGAGATTGCAAATCGTTTAGTGAGTAATTTTTTCCCACCCGCCAATGACATATTAGGCCTTAGAAAAACTATCTTTGCTAACATGAAAATAAATTGTGTAACAACAGCATAAGACAAAATAAATGGCGATCAAAAAATCTGAACTTTACAGCTCACTTTGGGCAAGTTGCGACGAACTGAGAGGCAGCATGGACGCAAGCCAATACAAGGATTATGTATTGGTGTTGCTGTTCATGAAGTATGTTTCCGATAAGAAGGATCCTGTGGTAGAATTAAAACCAGGAACCACCTTTTATGATATGCTCCAATACAGGGGTAAATCAGATATTGGTGACCAGATCAACAAAATCATTGGTGAGTTTGCAAAAAACAACAACCTTTCTGGTATTATTACAGAAGCAGATTTTAATGACGACGCCAAGCTGGGAACCGGAAAGGATAAGGTTGACCGACTTACCAATCTTTTGAATATTTTCAATAAACCAGAATTAGATTTTTCGAGTAACCGTGCCGATGGTGATGACCTCTTGGGTGATGCGTATGAATATCTCATGCGTCATTTCGCCACCGAGAGTGGAAAAAGCAAAGGCCAATTCTACACCCCTTCTGAAGTTTCTCGTGTTATGGCTGAGCTTATCGGCATCAGCAAATCAAAAAGCCAGAGCGAAACCATTTATGACCCAACCTGCGGATCGGGCTCCTTACTGTTAAAAGCAGCCGACCAAGCAACGCATGGCATTACCATTTACGGTCAGGAAAACGATAATGCTACCCGTGCCCTGGCTGTGATGAATATGTGGCTTCATGGATTTCCCGATGCCGAAATAGCACTGGGGAATACGCTTGCTTCACCTAAGTTTACCGATGAGAAAACAGGAGAGCTTAAACAATTTGATTATGCAGTAGCAAATCCTCCTTTTAGTTATAAATCATGGATGAACGGTTTAGACCCTCAAAATGATATTTATAAACGATTTGAAGGCTACGATGCACTTCCTCCTAAAAAAAATGGTGATTATGCGTTTCTTTTACACCTGCTTAAATCCCTTAAATCAAAAGGCAAGGGCTGTATTGTAATGCCCCTTGGTGTCCTGTTTAGGGGTAATGCCGAGGGTGAAATTCGTAAGCAGATTATTAAGAGGGGTTACATAAAAGCCATTGTTGGTTTACCGCCTAACCTCTTTTATGGAACTGGCATTGCCGCCTGTTTAATTGTGCTTGATAAAGAAGATGCCGATAAACGAACCAATATTTTTATGGTTGATGCAAGCAGGGGCTTTATGAAAGATGGCAATAAAAACCGCCTTCGTGAGCAGGATATTCATAAAATTATTGATACCTTCATCAACCAATTAGAAATTCCTAAATATTCTCGTCTTGTCCCTATTACAGAAATAGCCGACCCCAAAAATGATTACAACCTCAATATTCCACGCTATATCGACAGCCAGGAAGAAGAGGATATTCAGGACATAGAGGCCCATTTACTTGGAGGCATTCCCAAAAGAGATATCGATGCATTGGAACAATACTGGAATGTCTACCCTTCACTGAAAGCAGCATTGTTTAAACCCATTGAACAGAGGCCTAATTACTATGAATTAATTATCTCCAGAGATGAAATAAAAAACACCATTTACCATCACCCCGAGTTTACTGCATTTGGGAAGCAGATGGAACAAGTGTTTGAGCATTGGAAAAATGAAACTGTACATTACACCAAGAAATTAGATAAGAGCATCAAACCAAAACAGGAAATCAAAATCATTTCCGAAAACCTGCTGAAACATTACTCCTCTGCTGTACAGACAAGGCATGCCTTGTCTCAAAATGATTTATCCCTAAACGCCCTGTCTCAAAACGACCTATACCAAAATGCCTTGTCGCTTATTGATAAATACGCCATGTATCAGCATTTAATGGATTACTGGGCAGAAACCATGCAGGATGATTTTTACGAAATTGCCGCAGATGGTTGGACTGCAGGTAATGAAGTAATACGAATTGAAAAGAAAACCAAAAAGGGCGATAAGGAAATAGTCAAACAAGTTGCAGGGCTTGAAGGACTGGAAGGAAGACTCATTCCGCCTTCTCTCATAATTCAGGAATATTTTGCCAAAGAGCAAAAAGCCATAGAAGAACTGGAAGACCAAATAGAAGCACTGAACGCTCAAATGGAAGAAGTGCGAGATGAACATGGCGGCGAAGAGGGCTTACTTGCCAATGCTATTGATGACAAAGGCAACATAAGCAAAGCTAATCTGTCAAAAGCCATAAAAGATGTAAAGACGCTGCATGCAGCGTCTCCTCAAGAATACCAAGAGGAATACGATATGCTGATGCAATACAAAAAATTGATGGATGAAGAAGCTGAAATCCAGGCAAAAATAAAAAAGGCCAAAGCCGAACTTGAAAATAAAGTCATTGCTAAATACCCAACGCTTACCATTGACGAAATAAAAACCCTTGTGGTAGAAAAGAAATGGATGGCTGAAATTGAAAAACGCATTCGCACCGAAATGGACAACATTAGCCACCGATTAACGCAACGCATTAAAGAACTGGCAGACCGCTACGAAAACCCGCTGCCAAAACTAAACAGCGAAGTTGCCGAACTCACCGCCAAAGTAGAAGGGCATTTGCAGAAAATGGGCTACAAATGGTCATGACCACTGATTAATATGATTAAATGATTTACTATGATTAAAGAAAATTTGAAGATAAAATCAGAGCAATCAAATAAATCACAAAAATCAGAGGTGCAGACAATGAAGGGATTTAAACAGACTGAAGTTGGGCTTATTCCAAGTGATTGGGATGTTCTCAAAGTTACAGATTACGGGGAAGTAAAGCGTGGTGCAGGTTCTCAATATATTAAGTATGTTTTAGCTAACGGAATTAGATTAATTAGAATCAACGACTTTTTTGAAGATAACCCTGTATTTGTAGCTCCGACCAGTGAAATCATGCGTTATAAAATTAATGAAGATGATATTCTTTTTGCAGGAACAGGTGCTTCAGCCGGCGCATCATTTATTCCTAAAAAAGATTGGATAGGACTACCTCATTCCTATAACGCTCCCAGAATAAGAATTAAGAAAGTATATTCAAAGGACTTCCTATTACATGCTCTACAATCGACTTATGTTGCAAAACAACAAAAAGCATGGTTTGTTGGTGCTGCCCAGCCGTTTCTAGATACAACTGCAATTGGCAATATTAAGATTATTTCTCCCCCCACCAAAGCCGAGCAAACCGCCATTGCCACGGTGTTAAGCGATACCGATGCCCTAATAGAAAAACTCGAACAACTCATTGCCAAAAAACGCCTCATCAAACAAGGTGCTATGCAGGAGTTGCTGAAACCCAAAGAGGGGTGGGAGGTGAAGAAGTTGGGGGAGGTGGCTGATATCAAAACAGGTTCAAAAAATAATGAAGATAAAAATTCTGATGGCGAATATCCGTTCTTTGTTCGTTCTTCCATAATTGAACGAATAGACACTTTTTCTTACGATTGTGAAGCAATTTTAATTCCTGGAGATGGTAACATAGGAGAGGTTTTTCATTATATCGATGGTAAATTTGAGGTTCATCAGAGAGTATATATATTAAATAATTTTAGAGATAACGTAATTGGGAAGTATATTTACCTTTGGTTCCAATTGAACTTTAAGAATCATGCTTATAAATTCACAGCTAAAAACACAGTTGACTCATTACGCCTTCCAGTTTTTAAAGATTTTGAAATATTTGTTCCTAGTAAAACTGAACAAACCCGCATTGCCCAAATACTTTCCGATATGGACAATGAAATTGAGGCATTGGAAAAACAATTGGAGAAATACAAAATGATAAAGCAGGGCATGATGCAGGTGTTGCTGACGGGGAAAATACGATTGGTAAACCCGTAAAGACAATGCATGCATTGTCTTATCAACAAGCAAAAAATGGATAAATACAAAAACACATATCGCATCCCTTCGGCCCGTGCTGCCTGGTGGCATTATGGATGGGCAGGTGCCTATTTTATTACCATCTGCACCAAAAACCGCGAACATATTTTCGGAGAAATACATAATGGCACCATGCACCTTTCGCCCATGGGCGTGCTAGCCGATGTGTTATGGCACGAAATTCCGCACCATTTCGCCAACCTAGAATTGGGTGCATTTGTGGTCATGCCAAATCATATTCACGGTATTATAATTTTGAATAACAATAACAATAACGATATTGATATCGACAACGACAACAACGATAACGATAACGATAACGTAGAGACAAGGCATGCCTTGTCTCTACAATCCCAACAACCCCAACGATCCCAACAACCCCAATCAACCCAATCAACGCAACAATGGGAACAAACCATTGCCCAAAAACGGTTTCAAAACCAGGGGAAAAATACCATTTCGTCCATTGTAGGGGCATACAAATCGGCGGTAACCAAACACGCCAATCGTTTAGGGTTACCCAATGGTTGGCAACCACGTTTCCATGACCATATTATTCGCAACGATGCAGAATATGAACGCATCAGCTATTACATCATATCAAATCCATTAAATTGGGAAAATGATAAATTTTACAAATAAAACCATGTTCAACGTAGGCCAAACAGAACGCGAAACCCAAAATAGGGTTATTAAAATTTTCACCGATGAATTGGGTTATGAATACCTTGGCAATTGGGAAGAACGGGAAGACAACAGCAACATCGAAGAAGAATTGCTACGTAAATGGCTGCTGCAACGCTATGACGAAAATCTGACCGACAAAGCCATTTACGAATTTACCAAAGCCGCAGGCGACCAGAGCAAATCGCTCTACGATGTCAATAAACAGGTATACACCCTGCTTCGCTATGGTGTGACAGTGCAACCCAGTGCAGGCGAGAACAAACAAACTGTATGGCTTGTTGACTGGAAAAATCCGCTTGCAAACCATTTTGCCATTGCCGAAGAAGCTACCATAAATGGCCAATACAAAAAACGCCCCGACATTGTGCTGTATGTAAATGGTATAGCCTTGGGCGTTTTGGAACTCAAACGCAGCACGGTTGCCATTTCAGAAGGTATACGCCAAAACATTGATAACCAAAAACATATTTTCATCAAATCGTTTTTCAGCACCATTCAATATGTAATGGCTGGAAACGATATTGAAGGATTGGCTTATGGAACCATCGAAACCAAAGAGAAATACTTTTTGAAATGGAAAGAAGTTTCCGAAGATACATCTCGGGATTTTCCGCACTTATTAGCTATTAACAAACCTATTCGTGAAAAAACAGCAGGATATCAGTATCTTTTGGATAAAAACATCATTGAACTCTTAAATAAAGAACGTTTTTTGGAGTTCATACATGACTTTGTAGTCTTTGATCGAGGTATTAAAAAACTATGCCGTCATAATCAATATTTTGGAGTAAAATCAGCACAGCATTTTATCAAACAAAACGAAGGTGGTATCATCTGGCACACGCAGGGAAGCGGCAAGAGCTTAACCATGGTGTGGCTGTCCAAATGGATAAGAGGGTTTAACCCCAATGCACGGGTGCTTATCATTACCGACCGTGAGGAACTAGACGATCAAATAGAAAAGGTATACAAAGGTGTTGAGGAGGACATATACCGAACAAAAAGCGGAAGGGATTTATTGGAACGGCTAAACGATACCACTCCATGGCTGATGTGTTCCCTTATTCACAAATTTGGCGGAAAAGATAAAACCGACGAAACTACCGATGCCGATATAGAAAAATACATACAGGAACTTCGCAGTAGTATTCCTACTGATTTTAAAGCTAAAGGTGATATTTATGTTTTTGTGGACGAATGCCACCGCACCCAATCGGGTAAGCTTCACAAGGCCATGAAGGAATTTCTGCCCAATGCTTTATTTATCGGTTTCACCGGAACGCCATTATTAAAAAGCGATAAACAGACAAGTATAGAGGTTTTTGGCAAATACATCCACACCTACAAATTCAATGAAGCCGTAGCCGATAAAGTAGTGTTGGATTTACGCTACGAAGCCCGTGACATTGAACAAAACATTACCTCGCCTGATAAAATTGACGAATGGTTTGAACTCAAAACCAAAGGACTGACTGACTTTGCTAAAGCCGAACTGAAACAGCGTTGGGGAACAATAAAAAAGGTGTTCAGCAGTAAATCAAGACTTGAAAAAATAGTAATGGATATTATGCTGGACATGGAACGTAAAGAACGATTACAAAATGGCAGAGGCAACGCACTCTTGGTTTCCGACAGTATCTACAATGCTTGCCGTTATTATGAACTCTTTCAAAGTGCAGGTTTAAAAAAATGTGCTATTGTTACCTCCTTTGTTCCAAATATTAATGATATTAAAGGCGAAGGAGACAATTATACCGAAAAATTACAGCGTTTTGAAATTTATCAAAAAATGTTGTCGGAGTATTTCCATGAACCGCCAGAAGAAGCATTAAAAAAGGTAGAGGAGTTTGAACGGGATGTAAAAAAGAAGTTTGTGGAAGAACCAGCTCAAATGAAACTATTAATTGTGGTGAACAAACTGCTTACAGGTTTTGATGCTCCGAGTGCCACCTATCTGTATATAGACAAAAAACTCAGGGACCATGGACTTTTTCAGGCAGTATGTCGTGTTAACCGTTTAGATGGAGAAGATAAGGAGTATGGATATATTGTTGATTACATGGACTTATTTAAAAGTCTAGAAAAGGCATATCACGATTACACTGCTGAAGCATTTAGTGGTTACGAAAAAAGCGATATAGATGGGTTATTGAAATCGCGTTTGCAAAAAGGTAAAGAGCGGCTTGACGAGGCTCTGGAAGCAATTAAAGCATTGGTTGAACCCGTTCAGCTTCCTAAGGGTACGTTGGAATATATACACTACTTCTGTGGCGATAATACCCAAAATCCAGATTTATTGAAAGACACAGAACCTAAACGGGTCGCTCTCTATAAACACACCAACGCACTCATACGTGCCTATGCCAATATTGCAGATGAAATGCAAGAAGCTGGTTACTCCGTAAAAGAAATAGATGAAATAAAAACCGATATAAAATATTTTGAAAACATACGCAAGGAAATTCAGTTAGCAAGTGGTGACTATATCGACTTAAAGCCCTACGATTCTGCCATGCGTTACCTTATTGATAGTTATATTGGGGCTGAAGATAGTAGAGTACTTGGTAATTTTAATGACCTTAGTTTGGTGGAACTGCTAGTTAATGAACCTGCAGTTCCCTATGGAAAGATCCCTGAAAGTATTTCTGGGAATCCCGAAGCAATGGCCGAAGCAATAGAAAATAACTTACGTAAAGTTATCATTGAGGAAAGTCCAACTAACCCAATGTATTATGAGAAAATGAGTAAACTTCTGGATGAACTCATAAAAAAGAGAAAAGAAGAAACCATGGAATATGAAAAGTATTTAAAGGAAATCGCAGATCTATCAGCAAAAATTAAAAAGCAAAATACTACAACCAACTACCCTGCCACCATTAACACTGCAGCAAAAAGAGCACTATTTGACAATATGGGCAGAAATGAAAACTTAGCAAATGAGCTGGATAATAAGATTCTTGCTACTAAGAAGGACGGCTGGCGAGATAATTTTCAAAAATCAAAAGCTGTAAGAGTTGCTATTGCAGAAGTGTTAAAAGCTCACGGTATTGCAGATGAAAATGAGGTGCATCGCATTTTTGAATTGGTTAAAAATCAACTTGATTACTGATGGATCAGATTACGATAAGCGATATCACAATTGATGTTGTTCGTAAAGACATCAAAAACATACATCTTGCTGTATACCCACCTAAAGGCAGAGTTCGAATTGCTGCACCCTTAAACATAACTGAAGATGCCATAAGGCTTTATGTCATTTCAAAACTCGGTTGGATTAAACGACATCAGCGTAAATTTGAGACTCAGGAACGCATTACACCAAGAGAATATAAACAAAGGGAAAGCCACTATTTTAAAGGCAGACGATATTTACTCCAAATTGTCGAAACTGATAAAAGACAGAAAGTTGTATTGAAGAATAAGAAGTTTATTGAATTACACATCAAGCCTGATACCCCTACAGAAAAACGGCACGAAATTCTGACTGAATGGTATCGTATCGAACTCAAAAAACAAATCCCAACAATGATTGAGAAATGGGAGAAAATATTGAATGTAAAAGTAGATGACTGGCAAGTAAAGCAAATGAAAACCAAATGGGGTTCGTGCAATATTGAAAAAAAGCGAATATGGCTTAACCTTGAATTGGCAAAGAAACCCGAACATTGCTTGGAATACATTATCGTTCATGAAATGGTACATCTATTGGAAAGACACCATAACGAGAGATTTCAATATTATATGGACCTTCATTTGCCGAACTGGAGACAGTTAAAAACTGAATTAAATAAACAACCCGTAAGTCATGCTGATTGGAGTTACTAAAATAAAGCCCTCTCTAAAAGCAAGCACATTTTCAAGCCGCAAAATATGCCCCGCCCTTGCGGATAGCCCAAGCACAGACTAACACAACATAAAAACGTAAACTCAACAACCACAATGGTATACAGACACTGTGGACCAAAATTGTAACGGTTACACTAATAAATAAAACCCACTTGTTAGCGCGCCTCTGTGGACGCGTGCAAGCAATGTTGGGGAGAGTACTCTGCTGTTGTGCCGCATGTAAGAAATCGTTTACACTTATTGATTTGAATCTTGTGATTCGTATATTTGCAATATGTTGAATAGGGACGATATACTAAATAAGTTAAGAGAGTTGAAACCATTCTTGAAGAGGGAATACTCTGTAAAAGAAATTGGTTTATTCGGTTCCTTTGCATCTGACAACGCTAGAGATGATAGCGATATTGATTTACTTATTGAACTAGAAAAACCCATAGGCTGGAAATTCTTCTCATTAGAAATTTACTTAGAACAAATTTTTGGCCGAAAGATAGATTTAGTCACCAAAAACGCTCTTCGCGATAGATTAAAAGAGGATATTCTTAACAAAGTAAATTACGTATAGTGTGGACAAGGGCAAACGCACATACATAATGTATCTTGAAGATATCCAACTATCAATTTCTAGAATTTCAGAATATATTGCAGGTATGGATTTTATCTCTTTTAAGCGAGATTATAAAACCATTGACGCAGTAATTAGAAACTTTGAAATAATTGGAGAAGCTTCCAAAAATCTTCCCGATTTCGTTAAAGAAAAATACCCAAAAATACCTTGGCGAGAGATGTATTATTTGAGGAATAAGGTATCGCATGAATATTTCGGAATTGATTATGAAATCATTTGGGATATTGCTACCAATTACCTTCCTGAAAACAAATTACTCATTGATCAAATAATTTTGGAGGAATCCAGAAAATAAAACTTAATGCATAACAACTTGTTTTATTTGGGCGAATTCCACTTGCATGATTATTCTCTTTTACTAACTATACCCTTGTTAGCACTCGTCTGTGGACGCGTGTAATAGCAGGGCTGGGGGAGAGCGCTTGTGAAACACTACGCTTCAGTCAGACATAAAAAGGTTTTTTTGGCCGTGAATAAACAAGGGGATTTTTTCTATATTCAATTAAGGCTAACAGGCGGAGTGGCGAATGTCGCATCAAAAACTGAAGTAAACCGCTAAAAACGTTTCGCACTTGTCTTACTTTGACACGTGCGAACTTTACAAAACTATTCAGTTAGCATTATGGTTTTGCCACCCTTCCAATAAACAGAATGGTATTGGTTGGTTTATGCCTTAAGATAAACATGAATGGCCTGTTGGCATCAAAAACGTTGAAGTTGGGCATCGATTTCATGGCCACCACTACGGCAGTAGCCGCTGCTGCGGTTGTGCCTTCTTCCGATACCTCTATAAAGGCTTTATGGTAAGCATCGCTTATCTTTAAATCCTTGTTTCCCGATATTCCGGAAAAATCGGCATCGTCGCTAAAGGGTATGGTTAAACCCATCTCGCCAAGTACTTTCTTCATTGAGAAGCCGCTCTCAACGGTGAACCGCGGAATAAACACCAGGGTTTTTTGGGGTTCTATTGCCTTTACCACCTCGTTATACTTTTCAATGGTAAATGCTTTCTCAAATTCACTCAGCGGTTTTCCCTCGTTGGGCAGTATTACCAGCATCGATAGTTCCTCGCCCTTATAGTCCATTTCCAGGGCAGCAAAGTCGGTTCCTTTGAGGTAACCAAAGGTTTTGTCGGCGCTCATAAACTGATGCTTGGTTTTTGAGCCATCGGCCAGGGTAAAGTCGCGCTCCTTGGTCTTTTCAGGTTCAAAGGGTTCCTTCCACTTACCCTTAAAGTAAACCGCATTGGTAAGCACAAGTCGTGTTAAATTGCTAATGCTCCCCTGTGGTAGCAAATCCTTGATATGTTGCTTGGTATCGTACTCCACGGCCAGGTTGATAGTTTTACGGGCGGCCTCGGGTTCATTAATAAAATCAACCTTATACAGGCTTGTTTTATAGTTGCCCTTCAGGTCGCACCTATACCTTTTAAGTATCTTGTAATCGGTTTGCAACCATGCCTTATTGGCAACATTTATGGTAATGTCAGCCGACGACGACTTAATTACACTTTGCTGAAGCTTACCAACCGCCTGGTGAAACTTTGGGCTATTGCCAAAATGAAAGGTAGCGTTCAGCTGGTTAAGTGTTTCGCCCCTGGCTCCAAGTGTAACCATTCCAAATGCGGGTGTAATGCTGAACGGTGAGTAAACCAGGTTTTCGTTACCTCCAACCTTTAGGCCCCTGTACAGGTCAAACGCAAAAGTATTTATTGATTCTGATGCACTTTGTGCATGGGTTACAGTGCCTGCTAGCACTGCAATTATGAACGACGAAAACTTTTTCATATCGATAGTTTTAGGGTTAACCATGGCTACAGCGTAAGGTTCAAATATCATGCTAAGTTCATAATTTTAAACATTTTTTACAATTTTCTTTTCCTGCAATTTTACTATGTTTGTATTCAATAAGGTAAGATGGCTTGGTTAACGGCACTTTTTAACCTAATTGCGTCCTGAGTAATGCGAAGGATATTGCTTTTATTACCATGAATGTGATATTCGCTGCGCTCAACTTGGCCAAAAGCCTTATGGAAACAACTTTGAGTAATAATCAACATTGCTGATGTCAATTACAGTAAACAGTATCACCAAGCAGTTTGGCAAGCAGGTGGCTTTAAACAGCGTTACCTTTCAGGTTCCACAGGGGCAGGTTGTTGGCCTTTTGGGGCCAAATGGTGCGGGCAAATCAACCTTAATGAAAATTATCACCGGCTACCTTACACCCGATAGCGGCTCTGCACTTGTTAACGGTGTTGACATCAACTCGCCTGCCTACGATTTCCGCCGCGATATTGGTTACCTGCCAGAACACAACCCGCTCTATACCGATATGTACGTTAAGGAATACCTTTTGTGGGTTGCGGGAATTTACCGTTTGGGTAAAAATGCCCGAAAACGTGTTTTGGAGATTATTGATATTACCGGTATAGGATACGAGCAAAATAAAAAGATTGGCAGCCTTTCAAAGGGTTACCGTCAGAGGGTGGGCTTGGCCCAGGCCCTTATTCACAACCCATCGGTTTTAATCCTCGATGAGCCCACCAGCGGCCTTGACCCCAACCAGATTGTTGAAATTCGAAATCTGATTGCCACGGTGGGTCAAAATAAAACCGTAATCCTTTCAACCCATATCATGCAGGAGGTGGAAGCAATATGCGGGCGAATAATCATTATCAACAAGGGTAGCATTGTTGCCGATGGACCTGCTTCGGAGATAAAAGCGCTTACCTCATCGTCGGTCCAAAACGTTGTTGTGGAATTCCTGGAAGCGCCATCAGTTGAACTTCTTCAGAGTATCGAGAATGTTTCAAACGTAAATCAACTAACTGCAACCACCTTTCTGGTATCATCGTCATCAAATGCCGATATTAGGCCAACAATATTTAACTTTGCCAAGAACAACAATCTTACCCTGTTAACACTTCAGCAAAAAGTGCTTAACTTGGAGGATGTTTTTCAAAGCCTTACACTAACCGAGCCAAATAAACGTTAACAATAGTAACCCAAACGAAAAAAACAAGATATGGAAAGCACAAAATCTTCAAAAGCAGTATCGTTCCTATCGGTACTTATTGTCATTCTGCTAGTTGTAATTGCCGGCCTTTCGTACGTTTACTACCAGCAAAAAAAGGAGGCAAAGGAAACCGAAACCATGTTGCTTGCCGAAAAGGATTCGCTTAGCAACAACCTGCTTAACCTTATGAACGACTACAAGGATTTGGAAACCGACAACGATTCATTGAACCGCAAGCTTCAAATGGAGCAGGAGAGGGCCCAAAAACTTTACTCGGAGCTTCAAAACCTCAAGCGCGTGAGCTACGCAAAAATCAAGGAGTACCAAAAGGAACTCGGAACGCTTAGGGCTATCATGAAGAACATGGTTCGCGAAATAGACTCATTGAATACCCTTAACCAGCAACTTATTGCTGAGAATATTAAGGTGAAGGAAGAGGCAGCCACGGCTAAAAAAACCGTTAAGGAGCTTGAGCAGCGCACCGAGGAGCTAAATACCCAGGTGGCAAAGGGTTCCGTAGTTAAAGCACGCAATGTAACAGCAGTTGCTCTCAATAGAAGAGGAAGCGAAACTTCCCGCGCTAGCCGTACGGCTAAAATTAAAACCTGCTTTACTCTTAATGAGAATGCTATTGCCAAACCAGGCTCACGCTATGTTTACATGCGCGTTGTAGGCCCCGACGATTTTGTCCTTGCAAAATCGGAAACCGACCTTTTCGATTTTGAGGGCGAAAAGATTGTGTTCTCGGCTAACCGTGAGGTTGATTACCAGAATAAGGATGTCGATATGTGTATTTTCTTCGACAGTAGCGGCGAGCTGGCTAAGGGCACCTACAAAATCACCCTTTACATGGATGGCTACATGATTGGTTATACCGAATTGGTTCTAAAGTAATAAGCGTCCAACAAATACTTAAAGCGCCCCAAAGGGCGCTTTTTTCGTTTACCGATTTCTAAATATACCCTTTTAGGGTCTTATTGATATAAGGATAAACCAGAACAGCAACTGCAGCACCAAGTATATCCGCAAAAAAATCGGCCCACTCTGCCCCGCGCGACGTAAAAAGGTATAGCTGTGTCAACTCTATCAACCCACCGTAAACCGAGGCTACAATAAAACCCACCCATTTATGCCGATTTTTAACCGTGAGCTGAACCCTCTGGTAGTTCATTTCTGAGATAAGCAAAAGGGCAAATACGGCAAATAATCCAAAATGAACCATTTTATCAATGCCGGGTATTTTAATGGTGGGCAAACCGCTTGGTGGCATTCCGCAGAGGATAAGAATTACCAGCGCCCACATCAATGAATTCTTATACTTTACAATGAGCCGATAGGTTTTTGCTAACATTTTACTCTACTGGTTTACTTGCTCAAAGGTATAACCAAAAACTTCAATTTCGTGTTTAAAGAGTTTCTCAACTCTTTCCTTTTGTTGTTGGTTAAAGTGCTGGCTATAGTGTTTTTTGTCTTTTCGGGGCTTACTTTTTAGGCGCGGCAGGTCTCCCAGCTGTATCCCTAGCATTTTTTCGAGGTCATTTATGCCTTTGTTAAGATTTTGGAACCTAAGGTAAACATCGCAAATTGGCTTCCCTTCCTCATCAAAGTAAAACCTTGAGTTGGTCCAGGTTTTATCAAAGTATCGTATGAAATTGCTAAACGATGATAGCACAAAAATCAATTTTATCCTGTGTAGTAACCTTTTATACCTTACTATGGCAAAGGGTTCTCTCAAAATGTTAGCAACATTTTTCCCGATACTGGGCCACAAGCGAGCCTTTTCCCAGTAATAACGTGAAACAACCATATCCCAAGGATTTCGGACAATGGTAATCTTAAGGTATTGATTCCAAACCTCTTCGCCAACCTTGTTTTTAATTGCAATTGCCGACATATGGTTCTGAAATCCCTCGCAATTTCTGGGTTGGTATTCGTAGTAATCGGCGTCGAATCGCTCATCAAAAGGGGCCAGGGGCGTTAAAATATCATCGGGACCACATATTTTGCTTAGCATTAGCTCAACGCTTGTACTGGCAGTTTTGGCCGATTTAATGAAAATAAACCTATGCCTATGCGAAACTATCATTTATCTTACTCTTCTTATCAACAGGCAGTTATGATTGTTGGTTAAACTACAATTTCCGAATATACTGTTTTTTGCTTTTACTTTATGTAGATTTGCAATATACGCCAAACCCTTTAACACTATATTGATTTTTACTCTTGTTAAATAGGGTTTTGGTGCTTACATTTACAGCAACCATAAAAAATCAACAGCTATGTTCGAAAAGCAAGTTTACGTAGAACGCCGATTAAAGCTACGGAAAAAAATTAAATCAGGTCTGGTGATTATCCTTGGGAATACCGAAAGCCCAATGAATTATAAGTCAAACACCTACCGTTTCCGTCAGGATAGTAATTTTCTCTATTTCTTTGGCCTCGACATTCCGGGTTTAGTGGGTGTTATTGATATTGAAGACGGAAAAGATTGTTTATACGGCAACGATTTCGACATCGATGATATTATTTGGATGGGCCCCCAGCCAACCCTGAAGGAGTTGGGCGAAAAGGTTGGTATCCTTTCAACTCACCCGTTCAAGGAGCTTTACTCTACCTTAAGCCGCGCCATTAAACACGGACGCCGAATCCATTTCCTTCCCCCTTACCGCGCCGATAATGTTTTACTGCTTGAACAGCTGCTAGGAATCAACCAATCGGTAATTAAAAACTATTCATCCGTTGAACTGATTAAAGCCATTGTAAGCCTTCGTTCAGTTAAGGAAGATGTTGAAATTGCCGAGATTGAAAAAGCATGCGAGGTAGGTTACCAGATGCACGTAACCGCCATGCGTATGGCCAAGCCCGGAATCAGCGAACAGGCAATTACTGGGGCTATTGAGGGTGTTGCAATTGCTCAAGGATACATGCCTTCGTTCCCAATCATTCTGTCACAGAATGGCGAAACCCTTCATAACCACGACCATTCCCAAATGCTTACTTCGGGTCGCCTGTTATTGGTCGATAGCGGAGCAGAAATTAGCAGCCATTACGCTTCCGATTTTACCAGAACCATACCGGTTGATGGTAAATTCACCGAAAAACAGAAAGAGATATACAACATTGTTCTTGCTGCAAATAACAAGGCCATCGAAATTTCCAAGCCCGGAATACCCTATATGGATGTTCATAAGGCTGCAGCGCGTGTAATTGCCGAAGGTCTTACTAAACTCGGCTTAATGAAGGGTAATCCCGATGATGCAGTTGCCAATGGCGCACACGCCCTCTTCTTTCCTCATGGACTTGGGCACATGATGGGCCTCGATGTTCACGATATGGAGGATCTTGGCGAAAACTACGTTGGCTACGACGATGAAATCACCCGCGCCGACCAGTTTGGTATAGCCTACCTAAGGTTGGGCCGTCGCTTGCAAAAAGGATTTGTTTTAACGGTTGAGCCTGGTATCTACTTTATTCCTGCCTTAATCCAAAAATGGAAGTCGGAAAAGATTAATGAATCATTTATAAACTATGCCAAGGTTGAGGAATATATTGGTTTTGGTGGCATTAGAATAGAGGACGATATTCTTATTACCGATAATGGCTCCCGGATTCTTGGAAAGCGCATTCCGGTTACAGTTGAAGAAATTGAAGCATTGATGAAGCATTGATACTGAACTTTGTAACCACTAGCCCATCGGACCAAACCCGATGGGTTTTTTTATTAAAATGCTTCAGTTACCGTAAAGTAGTAAGCCATTTCTTTCCTATCGCTATAGGCCGCATCAAACCTAAGGTTTACCTTTATAGGGTTTACCCTAACTCTTATTCCAGCTCCGTAGGTTAACTTGCTTTTGCTTATATCTAACTTGTCAAAGTAAGGTGCAACATCGCCTAAGCCACCAAAAATAGTCCCTTTAAGCCATTTATATATCGGAAATCTATATTCACCCTGTAGGCAAGCCATTGCGTTGTCGCGGTATCGGCCCTGGTAGTAACCTCGCATAACATCAGCTCCCCCAATCATTGGCATTAGCTGAAAAGGAACTTTCCCCCAGGTCATATCGGCTAGGAATTGAAGGGCAAATACATGATCGTCGTAAATATTGTAGTAGTTTCTTAAATCGATGGTTAGCTTTGTAAAGTTCAACTCGCTACCAAATATCTTACTGTAAACCATTAGCGAGGCTTTATAGAACTCACCAAACGATGGGTAGTAAAGGTTCTCCCTGTTTTCCCAGGTTAAAAGGACACCCAAACCCGTTGTTAACCTTTCGTTTACTCCAGATATGCCGTTTGCCAGCAAGCGGTCGCCGGGGTAGTCTCCAGTTCTGTAGTAATTAAGTTGACCTTGAACACCAGCCATTATTACACCAAAAAGTATTCTTTGATGTTGGATAAGAACCGAGTAATCATCGGAAACATACTTTTCCTCCAGGGTGTCGGGTGTGTTCCTTCCAACTCCCCAAAATTTGTTTGGGAAATGGTTTACCCTTATATGACCCGAATAGTAGTGTTCTCTATCAGTGGTATATATTCTAGGCGATATCCATAAACTTGCCTGATTCTTAAGGGTATAAACGGCAGTCCCCTGAACGCTCGATACCTTATTATCCCTACATCTAAAGTAGTATCCACCCGATAATCCACCGCCCCAGTTTGTCTCTTCTCCATAAAATGCAACGGGTACTACTACAAAGTAATTACTATCATTACTTTTCTTGTCTACGCATAGCGTATCCGTGTTGCTACCCCAACCAGAATGTCCGCAAATAAGGCCAATGGCCATAAATACAAACATGCCCAGGCAATTTGATTTCATTACAAACCTTTTTGATTCCACTTCAAATATAAACAAAACCAACCATGCATATTTAGCTTGATGTGAGTATTTGGTTCAATACCTGTTAATATTTTTTTAAACTTAACCCTTGACTTGTTTCACTAAACCTACATATAATATTTTTTTCCAACCAACCATAGGTTACTATGAATTTGTTTAACCAAATTATTAAGGTATTTTCAACCTCAGCTAACAGATTACCTTCCCCTAATTTTATTAACATATGACCTTGATAACAGCTGTTAATAAGTATAAATTTATCCTGTATTACAATGACTTATAAATTTTATGATGTTAATAGTTTGTTTTAATCCATTTAATAACCAATTTTGCAACACCCTTTTCAATAAAATTATGAACCGAGCTAACAGCTTAATATCATCATCTTTTTTTTTAATCTTTTAAATTTTTAAAAAAAGAATTAATGATAAATAAAGAATCTGTTGATAAGTTGGGATATATCGATGAACCTATCGATTCGGGTATCAATCTTGTAAATGAAATCAACCGTTTAAAGGTTGAGAAAAATGCTGTGATTCTTGCGCATTACTACCAAAGCCCCGAAATTCAGGATATTGCTGATTTTGTAGGTGACAGTCTTGCTCTAGCTGTAAAGGCCACTACCTTGAAGTCGAAACTAATAATTTTTGCTGGAGTCAAATTTATGGGCGAAACAACCAAAATTTTGCTACCTGATGCAAAAATTGTTTTACCTGATATGAATGCAGGCTGCAGCCTTGCCGATTCATGTAATTATGATGATTTCAAGTCATTCAAAGAAAAATATCCTGACCACATAGTTATAACCTATGTAAATACAAATGCTGATATAAAAACTCTTTCCGATATATGTTGTACTTCTTCAAATGCCGAGAAAGTTATTGAATCTATTCCAAAGGAAAAACCTATAATATTCGCACCCGACAGAAATCTAGGCAACTACTTAAAAAATAAGTTGAAGCGTGAAAATATGCTTATTTGGGATGGTTTTTGTCATGTTCATCAGAGGTTTTCATTGGAGAGACTAATTGAGCTAAAGAAAAAGAACCCAAATGCTAAAATAATTGCCCATCCGGAATGCCAGAAAACTGTTTTAATAATGGCCGATTATATTGGTTCTACTTCTCAACTCATTGATTTTACTATAAATGATTCTTCTACTTCATATCTAGTCGCAACTGAATATGGTGTAATACACCAAATGAAAAAGTTTTCGCCAGAAAAAGATTTTATACCTGTACCTCCTGACGATTCTACATGTGCATGTAACGACTGTATTTATATGAAGATGATAACCTTAAAAAAGCTATATTTAAGTCTTAAATATGAATATCCGGTTATTGAGTTAAATTCTGAAATTATTACCAAAGCCAGACTACCTATTGAAAGAATGATTGCTATAAGGTAATGGACAGTAAAATTATAATAGATAAAGAATTTGAAAAGCAAATTCGTCCTGTTGAGTTTAACCAATTCAACGGACAGAATGATATTGTAAAGAACCTTAAAATCTTTGTAAAAGCTGCTAAGTTAAGAAATGAAGCACTGGATCATGTTCTATTGCATGGTCCTCCCGGATTAGGAAAAACTACTTTAGCAAACATAATTGCCAATGAGTTAGGTGTTTCTATTAAAACTACTTCCGGACCAGTACTCGAAAAACCTGGCGATTTAGCTGGTTTACTTACAAACCTTGAACCACACGATATTCTTTTCATTGATGAAATTCATAGGTTAAGTCCTGTTGTTGAAGAATACCTATATTCAGCAATGGAAGATTACAAGATTGATATTATTATAGATAAAGGTCCAAGCGCAAGGTCAATTCAAATAGAATTAAATCCTTTCACTTTAATCGGAGCAACAACCCGCAGTGGATTACTAACAAGTCCTCTTAGGGCTCGCTTTGGAATAAAATTTCTTCTTGAGTACTATACTGTTGATATTTTAGCAGGGATAGTAAAACGATCGGCCTCTATTCTTAAAATTGATATAAGAGATGATGCAGCCGTTGAAATAGCAATGCGGAGTAGGGGAACACCAAGAATTGCTAATGCACTATTGCGCAGAGTACGTGATTTTGCTCAGGTAATTGGTAATGGTTATATAGATATTGAAATAGCAAATGAAGCTTTAAATGCTTTAAAAATCGATTCCAGAGGGCTCGATGAGATGGACAATAAAATAATACTAACCATTATTGAAAAGTTTAAGGGTGGTCCGGTTGGTTTAAATACAATTGCAACTGCAGTTGGTGAAGATGCTGGTACCATTGAAGAGGTTTATGAACCATTCCTGATACAGGAAGGATTTTTAAAAAGAACACCACGTGGCCGCGAAGTAACCGATTTAGCCTATAAGCATTTAAATAAAATAAAATTCCCTGAGCAAGGTAAACTCTTCTAAAAAATAGAATCCGATATCAGATTCATCTTTTTCTTATCGTTTATCTTAATTTTTTTCCCTTTTATTGCTATCAAACCCTCGTTTTTAAATTCGCCCAGGATACGAATTACCGATTCGGTAGCTGTACCTACTATACTCGATAAATCTTCTCTAGTCAGATTTACTGCTATATAGCCCTCTTCGTCTAGTTTGAAAGTATTTTCCAGCATCAGTAAAATTTCGGCAAGACGCTGTTTAACAGTTTTTTGTGCTATATCTTTTATAAATATATTTGCCTGATCCAATTCCCTACATGTAAGCTGTATTAAAGAGAGAGCAAAATCGCTATTTGTTTTAATTAAGTTAAAGATAATTTCCGATGGAATAAAACAAATTTCTGCTTCTTCAATAATTTCAGCTGTTGTACAAGCCATTTCGTTACTCAAAACCGATCTGTAACCTGTAATATCACCCTTTATTGCAAATGCAACAATTTGAGGCTTTGAATCAATCCCTGTTTTGTAAATTTTTAAAATACCTTTTTTAACGCAGTATATACCCGTAATCCTGCTTCCTTCTCTATAAATTATTTCACCTTTACGGTAGGTGTTACATTTTAAGTTTGCATTCAATAGTTCAAGTTCCTCGCTATTAAGCGATTTAAAAATTGAAAAACTTGAACTGATACAAGTATTTGAATTTCCGTCTTTTAGCATTTTCAGTAATTCTTGAACTGTTTTAAGAAACGAACATCATTCTCAAAGTAAAGACGCAAATCGCGAACCTGATATTTAAGCATTGCTATACGTTCAAGTCCCATACCAAATGCAAAACCTGAATAAATTTTACTATCAATACCGTTAAGTTCAAGTACATTTGGATCAACCATTCCACATCCTAAAACCTCTAACCAGCCAGTATATTTACAAACCGAGCAACCTTTTCCACCACAAAGCTTACAGCTAACATCCATTTCAGCCGAAGGTTCTGTAAAAGGAAAGTATGAAGGTCTAAGCCTGATTTTTGTTTCCGAACCAAACATCTCTTTTGCAAAGTAAAGAAGTGTTTGCTTCAAATCAGCAAATGAAACATCTTTATCAATGTAAAGTCCCTCAATTTGATGAAAAATACAATGAGCTCTTGCTGAAATTGCCTCATTTCTGAATACTCTGCCTGGGCAAATTACCCTGATTGGCAACTTTTCATTTTCCATGCTCCTAACTTGAACCGAAGATGTATGTGTTCGCAAAAGGATATCTGGCTTTTTTTCAATAAAGAAAGTATCCTGCATGTCCCTGGCAGGATGTTCCTCGGGAAAGTTTAAGGCCGAAAATACATGCCAATCATCCTCAATTTCTGGACCCTCGTAAACAGTAAAACCCAAATATTTAAAAATTTCAACTAGTTCATTCTTAACTAGTGAAATTGGATGTCGGGTTCCAAATTCGTATGGATACTCCTCAAGCGAAAGATCTAAATTAGTTCCTTTTGGTTTTGTTGATTCGGAAAATGTATTTTTCCAGGTTTCAATTTTATCGGTTATTTCAGATTTGAGTTGGTTAAGTATTTTACCAACTTCCTTCTTCTTTTCGTTTGGAATATTTTTAAAGTCATCAAATAGTTTTGTCAGATAACCATTCCTTCCTAGATACTCAACTCTAATTTTTTCAACACTTTGTAGGTCTTTAGGATCTAATGTCGAAAATGTCTCCCTTATCTGTTTAATTCTTTCCTCCATTTTACCAACTATTTTACAATACGAACTTTGAACTTAATATCTTTTAAAGGTCTATCGTTGGAATCGGTTTGAACCTGCGAAATTTTTTCAACCACATCGTATCCTTCCACAATTTCTCCAAAAACAGTATAGTTACCATCTAGGTGTGGTATGCCTCCTACAGTAGTATAAATTTTACGCTGATTTTCATTAAACTTGATATGTTTAACCTTCATAATAGAGTCCGCTAAGATAGAAACCTTTTGTGTTACTTCATTAAGAAATTTTGGGTTTAAGTTGCTTTGGCTACCTAACAGGCTATCGTAAAGCTTCTTTTCTGTTTTCTCCCTTAATTTTTTGTTTAGCTTGTCTTCAAGCTTATTAAGTTCTTCGTCAGTAAATACCTTTCCAACAACAAGGTAGAACTGTGATGATGAAGATTTTTTTTCTGGGTTCACATCATCGCCTTCCCTTGCCATTGCAATTACTCCACGCTTATGGAAAATTGTATCAAAAATTTCTGCATCAATTAAATACCCGGCATCCTTTTCGCCATATAGTTTTCCTGGCTCTGCATTCTTAGTTTCAGGATCACCGCCCTGAACCACAAAGTCTTTTATTACTCTGTGGAAAATAAGTCCATCGAAAAAATTATCTTCGGTCAGTTTGATAAAATTTTCTGTATGCTTAGGCGTTTCATTATATAGTTTAACAACTATGTCTCCTTCATCAGTTGAAATTTTAACATATCTATTGTTATCGTTGTACTTCGTAGTGCACGATAGCATTGATACCAGACCGAGTAAAACTAAAGTTCTAATTTTCATAGAATTAACTTTTATCTTTCATAGTTACTTGTGCAAAAATACCAAAAATTATACTTTTGACATTCATACTTGGAAAAATGTCATCCCTAAAACAACTTTATTCACAATCAATTATCTATGGATTAAGTACCATTGTCCCTCGTTTATTAAACTACCTGCTTGTTCCTATACACACTAACGTTTTAACCGACCCTAGGCAGTACGGCGTAATTACTGAATTTTACGCTTACATTAGTTTTTTACTAATATTCTTGACCTTTGGTTTGGAAACTGGCTATTTCCGTTTTGTAAATAAGTATAAGGATGACGAAAGAGTTTACTCTAATGCCTTTACCTTTATTCTTTCACTTTCTTCCTTTTTTTTCATTGCTGCTTACCTTTTTTCTGGATCAGTTTCAAGTTTATTAGGATCTGGGTATTTACCCATTTACATTATCACTACTGCAGCAATCGTATCGCTAGATTCCATTACCGCTTTACCTTTTGCCAAACTTCGTAACCAGAATAGACCTCTTGTATTTTCGTTTATAAAAATTACCGGTGTTGCTATAAATGTATTGTTAAATATTATTTTTTACCTGGTTCTTAAACCCTCATACTTAAAAAATTTATTCCCTCATATCGATCCTTTATTTTATGTATTTCTATCTAACTTTATTCAAAATGTTGTTGTTTTTGTATTGGTTACATATTTTACTGGTTTCCCAAAAATTAGAATCGATAAAAGTTTGATGAAGGAACTTATTTGGTATTCTTTCCCTATTTTATTAGCAGGATTATCCGGTACTACCAACGAGGCTTTCGATAGACTTTTTATAAAGTACTTATTACCTAAAAGTGTCGACTCGCTTTACCAATTAGGGATATATGGTGCCTGTGTTAAACTGGCTGTTCTTTTAGTACTTTTCGTACAAATGTATCGTTTTGCTGCTGAGCCTTTTTTCTTTAAATCTTCCGGAAGTCAAGACCACAATAAACTTTTTGGAAAATCATTTAAGTATTTTCTAATCTTTTCAATTGTTATATCACTCATAATAACTTTTAATTTACCAATACTAAAGTTTTTTATTGGCAAAAATTATCGTGAGTCGCTGTATATAGTACCAATATTACTTTTAGCAAATATTTTTTATGGTCTATTCTTTAACCTTTCCTTTTGGTATAAACTAGCTGATAAAACAATATATGGTTTAAAGTACACTGTTATTGGATCAGTTATAACTATAATTTCTAATATAATTCTTATTCCAATAATTGGCATTTATGGTGCCGCTCTTAGCCGTTTAATCACATATGTAACTATGACTCTTATGAGTTATAGCGATGGAAGAACATCTGGTTTTGTTTCGTTCGAAACTAAAAACATAAAATTTTATCTTATTTTTATATTATTCATTACTTTATCTGGAACTTTATTATTGGTATTCTTAAAACCTTATTTTTCGCTATTAACAGCAAATATTTTAATTGGAATATTTATTTACGAATTCATTAAGAAAGAAAACATAAAAATTACTTTATGGAGATAGTTAAAATTCTGAACAAATCAACGTTCGATAACCCTACATATGCTACTGAGCATTCCAGCGGTGTCGATTTAAAAGCATTTATCGATGAGCCAATAAATTTAAAGCCATTAGAAAGAAAATTAATACCTACAGGACTTTTTATAGAATTACCTGTTGGTATTGAAGCACAGATTCGCCCTAGGAGCGGTATGGCTTTAAAAAAAGGTTTATCAATACTAAACACTCCTGGCACCATCGATTCCGATTACCGTGGCGAAATTGGAGTAATAGTTGTAAATTTAAGCAATGATATTGTTACAATTGAACCAGGCGAAAGGATTTGTCAGATGGTTTTTACAAGGTATGAAAAAGTATCTTTTGAAAACGTAAACAAAATTTCTGAAACCGACAGGGGTGCTGGCGGTTTTGGATCAACTGGTCATAAATAATGAAAATTCTAATAAATTCAGTATTAGTTTTTCTTTTTTCTGTGAATTTTATCTTTTCACAGAATAAAATAGATGTTTTGAATAATCAAAAAAAGGAAATACTAAAACAGATAGACGAAAACAATAAACAAATCGATATAATTAATAAATCAAAAAAAGCTACAATTAACGAGTTAACATTAAAATTAAAATCTATCGAATTACAAAACAGGTTGCTTATAAATATAAAAAGTCAAATAACAGAAATTTCAAAAAACTTAACTGAAACTACCTCGCAAGTTGACAGTTTATCAATTCTTATAGATACTCGAAGAAATGAATTAATTAGAATTTATAAATCATACTTTAAAAAGTTAAAGAGGAAAAATGATTTATTAATACTTCTACTTTCATCAAGTAGTATAAATCAAACTTATACCCGACTTAAAATGTATAAAAATCTTGTTAATTATTTCAATCAACAAATATCATTACTTAATGAAAATAAGATTGAATTAGAACAGAAGAGGTCAAATTATGTACTTTTTTTAAAAGAACTAAAACTTAAGGAAAATGAATACCAAAAAACTATATCTGCTCTAAATAAAGAAAAAAATGAATTAGAAGCAACTAAAAAGGATTTAGAAAAAAAGAAAATTGAGTTAACAAAAGAAATTTCAAATCAAAAAAAAGCATTAGCATTAATTGATAACGAAATTAAAAGAATAATTGAAGAGAATGCTAGAGCTCTAAAATCTATGAATAAAGAAAATACTAAGAGATATAATGAGTTAAGTAATATTTTCAAGGAAAACAAAGGAAAATTACCACCACCTGCATTAAATAGCAACGTTTTAAACTACTTTGGTGAAAGCAATCACCCAATACTTAAAAATGTAAAAGTAAAGAATAACGGAATCGATTTAATACTTAACAATACTTCAGCGGTTCAAGCAATTCACAGAGGTGAGGTTAAAAAAATATTTAATGTTCCATATGGGGGAAGGGCTATTATTATTCGACATGGTGAATATTTAAGCGTTTACTCTAATCTTAGTGAAGTAAGTGTAAAAGTAGGACAGCTTGTAAATGCTGGCGATAATTTGGGGAGTGTAATGAAACAAGCCGATAATACACTTGTTTTACACTTTGAGATATGGAATGAAAAGGAGCCTGAAAATCCGTTAGACTGGTTGAAATTTTAGTAAAATCATTTTTTTCATAATTTTGCGTAACCTTTACTAAAAAATATAGTATAAAAAAATTACAACCTAAAAGCCATGGAACGAACAATTACAATTCCAAGCAAGTTAGAGCAAATTAGTTTAATCGAAAAAACTATTGATGAAATAACAGAAAAACTTACTTTAACACCCGATGTGTATGGAAAAATATTAATTGCTGCTATCGAGGGTGTAAATAATGCTATTGTTCATGGCAATAAGCTTGACGATAAAAAAGTGGTTAAGGTAAATATAAAAATATGCGATACTAAAGTATGCATAACCATTTCTGACCAGGGTAAGGGTTTCGATCCAAATACTATTCCAGATCCAACTATTCCGGAAAACATTGAAAACATTTCGGGCCGTGGTGTGTTTCTTATGAAAAAGTTGTCTGATGAAATTGCTTTTGAGAACAACGGAACAACAGTAAAAATGACTTTTAACATTTAATGGCTATTTTTTTTTCATATAAAACACCATCCATCTCAAATAGGATATCCAATAAAAACAATATAAAAAAGTGGATAATTTATATTATTGAAAAAGAGTTTAAGAAATCAGTTGGCGATATTAACTTCTATTTTACTGACGATTCTGAAATACTTGAAATCAATAAAAAGTATTTAGATCATAACTATTATACTGATATAATAACTTTCAACTACTGTACAGAAAATTCAATTTCTGGTGATATTGTTATTTCAGTCGATACCGTAAAGTCTAATGCCAAGGATTACAATGTTACATTCGAAAATGAGTTACACAGGGTAATTGTTCACGGAATATTACATTTGCTTGGATTTGACGATTCTACTGAGAAACAAACGAAGGAAATTAGGGAAAAGGAGAACTGGGCTTTAAAAATTTTCTACTCAAAATGGAATTAGCCTTTGATGTTGTTGTTGTTGGAGGAGGACATGCAGGGTGTGAAGCAGCTGCTATTGCTGCAAAAATGGGCTCCCGGACACTTTTAGTTTCAATGGACCTTACTAAGTTAGCTCAAATGAGCTGTAATCCTGCTATTGGAGGAATTGCAAAAGGTCAGATTGTTAGAGAAATTGATGCACTTGGTGGATATACAGCAAAAGTCACTGACCTCACAACCCTACATTTCAGAATGCTTAACCAAAGCAAAGGCCCAGCCATGTGGAGTCCACGTGCTCAAGCCGACAGAATGCTCTTTTCAATTGAATGGCGAAAATATCTTGAATCGCTCCCTAATCTGTATTTATGGCAGGATGAAGTAATTGATTTAATTGTAAAGGAAAACAGAGTAGAGGGTATAATTACTAAGACGAATCAAACTGTTAAGTGTAAGGCTGTTGTTTTAACAAATGGAACCTTTTTAAACGGTAAGATACACATTGGAAACGTCAACTTTACTGGTGGACGAATAGGCGAATTAAATTCACATGGCTTAACCGAGCGTTTAGTTCAACTTGGTTTCACAACTGGGAGAATGAAAACAGGAACACCGGTAAGAATTGATGGTAGAACCGTTAATTATAGTAAGCTTACTATACAAGAATCACAGGAAATATCCAAATTTTCATTTAATCCCGATTATTTTTCAAAACTACCGCGCAAGCATTGCTACATAGTTAACACAAATCAAGTTGTACATAATATTTTACGCGAGGGCTTTGATCAATCGCCCCTATTTACTGGCAAAATAAAAGGCATAGGACCTCGTTACTGCCCAAGCATTGAGGACAAAGTACATACCTTTGCCGAAAAAACATCACACCAACTTTTTTTAGAGCCTGAAGGTGTTTTTACTTATGAAATGTACTTAAATGGTTTTTCGTCATCGCTACCAGTTGATATCCAGTACAAAGCTTTAAAATCAATTCCCGGTTTTGAGAATGTTCATATTCTTCGACCTGGCTATGCAATTGAATACGATTATTTTGATCCAACACAGCTAAAACATACATTGGAAACTAAAATAGTTCAGAACTTGTTTTTTGCTGGTCAAATTAATGGTACAACAGGATACGAGGAAGCAGCAGGTCAGGGCTTAATTGCAGGAGCTAATGCGCACCTTAAGGCAAACGATATAAATGACAATTTTCAACTCAACAGAGACGAAGCGTACATCGGAGTGTTGATTGATGATTTGGTAACAAAAGGTGTTGATGAACCCTACAGAATGTTTACAAGCAGAGCCGAATACCGCATACTAATTCGTCAAGACAATGCCGATGAAAGGTTAACGCCAATTGCAGCAAAGTATAATATGGTAGACGAAAACGATGTAAAACGGCTGGAAAATAAGATTAAAAGCATTGAGGAACTGAATCAACTCGTTAAAGAATATTCTGTATCGCCTACCGAAATAAACCAATACCTTACCTTAAATAATTCTGCAAAAATTACACAAAAAAGAAAGCTCTACGATATCGTTTTACGGCCGGAAATATCGCTAAAACCAACACTTGAACACCTAAATATAAATATAGATTCATACGATTATGAAGCCATTAACGGAGCAGAAATAAAAATTAAGTATAGTGGCTACATTGAAAAAGAAAAACTAATTGCAGAAAAAATAAATCGATTGGAACATATTAAAATACCCGACGATTTCGATTTTAATCAGCTTAACTCATTAAGCACCGAAGCCCGGATAAAGCTAACACGCATAAAACCCAAAACTATTGCTCAGGCAAAACGAATACCCGGAATTTCGCCTAGCGATATTAATGTATTATTGGTATACTTTGGAAGGTGATGTTCCACGTGGAACAATTTTATATTTTAACGTAAATATTTCCAAAAATAAGTATATAAATATTAGTGTATTAAGATAATTCATTAAAGTGTTCCACGTGGAACACTTTAACAAAAAGTTTAAGTAAAACATTAATTGGATGTTCATGAAGAGTTCGAATTCAATATCGGGAAAACTGGTTGACCCTATCGGTCGCAGAATTGTAAGCGCCAAAATATACATACAGGATGGTGTAATTACCCAAATAGATGAATCCTTGGACGATGAAAATGTTTATATAATTCCTGGATTTGTCGATTCGCATGTGCATATTGAAAGTTCATTGCTTGTGCCTACTAGGTTTGCCCAGGCTGCAATTAAAAATGGAACCGTGGCAGTGGTTGCCGATCCTCACGAAGTGGCAAATGTAGCAGGGATTGAAGGGGTGCGCTTTATGATAGAGAATTCAAGGCAATCCAAGCTGAAATTCTTTTTTGGAGCGCCATCGTGTGTGCCAGCTTCGCCCGTGGATGAGTGTTTTGAACCCTTTACTCCTAGAGAGGTTGCAAAACTGTTAGACTTGCCTGAGGTTACCCACCTTGCCGAAATGATGAATTTTCCCGGAGTTATTAATGGTAATACTGATGTTCATTCAATACTAAGTGAAGCCAAAGCAAGGAATAAGCCCATTGACGGTCATGCTCCGGGATTGAGCGGTGAAAATCTTGCAAAATATGTTTCAGCCGGTATTACTACCGACCACGAATGCTTTACCCTTGAAGAGGCTAAGAAAAAAATTGAACTTGGGATGAAGGTTCTGATTCGGGAGGGTAGTGCCGCTAAAAATTTTGATGCCCTACACCCAATAATTGGACAAAACCCAAGTATGGCTATGTTCTGCACTGACGATTGTCACCCCGATGAGTTAATGGGCGGGCATATAAATAAGCATGTGCGCAAAGCTATTGCGCTAGGATATGATATTTTTGATGTGCTGCAGGTTGCTTCGGTTAACCCCGTTAACCACTATAGGTTAAATGTTGGATTGTTGCAGCTGGGCCAACCTGCCGATTTTATAGTAGTTGACAACCTAAAGGACTTTAATGTATTATCTACCTATATTAAAGGTGTTAATGTAACCAATTTTGAGGAAGATTATGCCGCTGAACCCCCATTGTTTAGCTTTCCAAATCACTTTGATCATCATAAAATCAAACTAGATTTTCCTTCTGGCAAACCGGTTAAGGTTATTAAAGTGATTGAAGGCGAGTTGATCACCAAAACTTTAAAAACCTCTGTACCTGGTTCTGGCTACGATTTTGATAAAGATATTCTAAAAATTGTTGTGCTAAGTCGATACAACCCAAACAATATAGGGATTGGGCTTATCAATGGTTTTGGAATGAGGAAAGGAGCCATTGCAGCAAGTATTGCCCACGATAGTCATCATATTGTCGCCATAGGCGCAAACGACGACAGCATAGTGCGAGCCATTGATTATATAATTAAAAGTCGGGGAGGAATATGCTACTATGATGGAAATGAGACTATGGGTTTGGCCTTGCCGTTTTTTGGTTTAATGACAAATGTTGATGTAAGCGATGCTGCTAAGGAGTACTCACTGATTAACAAAAAATTAAAGGCCGATGGATGTAAGCTCCATGCGCCATTTATGACCATGGCATTTATGTCGCTATCGGTAATACCGCATTTAAAATTAACTCCAGCAGGACTATTTGATGTTGATAGGTTTAGCCTAACCTCCATTTTTGCGGAATGATGTAAATGGAAAACCTTTCGAGCATATCATTTTTATCATCTTTACCCGATCTGCCTGGGGTTTACCAATTTTTCGACTCAACAGGCAAAATAATTTATATTGGCAAGGCCAAAAACCTTCGAAAACGAGTATCGTCGTATTTTAACCGCTCCCAGTACGACTCTGCAAAGGTAAGGGCGTTGGTTTCAAGGGTGGCCGATTTAAAGTATATTGTAGTAAACTCGGAATCCGATGCGCTCATACTCGAGAATATACTTATAAAAAAACATCAGCCCAAGTATAACATTCTTTTGCGCGATGATAAAACCTACCCATGGATTGTAATTAAAAACGAGCCTTTTCCCCGTGTAACAACCACACGTCGATACGAGAACGATGGATCAATATATTATGGACCATATACATCGGGTCGTTTACTTAAAGCATTACTTGATTTAATTCGGCAACTTTTTCCCATTCGTACCTGTGAGCTAAACTTAACTCAAAGTAATATTGCCTCTGGAAAATTTAAAGCTTGCTTAGAGTATCAGATTGGAAATTGTTTAGCGCCTTGTATCGGAAATCAAAAGGAAAACGATTATTTAATCAACATTAATGCTATAAAAAAAATTCTTGAAGGTGACCTTAACGAGGTGCTCCGCCTGATAACAGCCGAAATGAACAAAGCCGCTCAGGAGCTAAAATTTGAGCAGGCTGCATTGCTTAAGGAACGGCTTAGACTGTTACAAAATTTCCAGGCCAAAAGTTCTGTAATATCAAAGGGAATAAACACTGCTGATATTTTTACAATTCAAGAGAGCGAAGGTTTTGCTGTTGTTAACTACTTAAAGGTAAACAGTGGCGTGGTGGTTCAATCGTATAATTTACAAATCAAAAATATTGTTGATGAGTCTATTGATGATATCTTTTCACAGGCAATACTAGAGATTAAGGAGAGGCTTAACCTAAAATCTACTACTTTTCTTGTAAATATTAACCCTGCATACCAGCTGTCCAATATAAAGTATCACATCCCAAAACAAGGAGAAAAGCTTAAGCTTTTAAAGCTTAGCCTACGAAATGCTGAAGCCTACATAAAGGAATTAATTAAAAGTGACGAACGGGCAAATCCTCAAACCCGTGCCCTAAAATACCTTGAGCAGTTAAAGAAGGATTTACAACTACCGGAACTTCCAATGGTTATTGAATGCTTTGATAATTCGAACCTACAAGGTACTAATCCGGTTTCGGCCTGTGTTGTGTTTAAGAATGGAAAACCCGCTAAAAGTGAGTATAGGCATTTTAATGTAAAAACGGTTACTGGTCCTGACGATTTTGCTTCCATGCGTGAGGTTGTTTACCGAAGATATAAAAGGTTAATTGAAGAGAATAAGAGTTTGCCAAATTTAATTGTCGTTGATGGTGGTAAAGGACAACTAAGTTCTGCCTATGAAACCCTTAAAGATTTGCATATCGAGCATATCCCCATAATTGGTATAGCAAAACGACTTGAAGAAATTTACCGACCCGGCGATTCAACTCCCTTGTACCTCGATAAACGTTCAATGTCCCTTAAGCTAATTCAGAATATTCGCGATGAAGCGCATAGGTTTGGAATAACATTTCACAGAAAGAAAAGAGAAAAAAAGAACGAAGCATCGATCTTGGAATCAATACCTGGTGTAGGAAAAAGAAGCGTTATAAAACTTTACACCCGCTTTAAGTCATTAGAAAATATAAAAAAGGCCTCCCTTGAAGAGCTTTCGGAAGAGGTTGGGGCAAAAACAGCCAGCAATATCGTGTCGTTCTTTAAAAAAATATAGGTAGTTTTGCAAAAATATTCTGTATTTATGTCAGCCTTTCAATTGAACCAGAATACTAATAATTTATACAACAACTTTTTGGATTTAACCCAGAAGTGCGATTCCGGAAAGCTTTATACTATCCACGATAATTTTCCTTTAACTTCCGATTCTTGTTCAAATGTTTTTAAGTCAAGTTCATTTAAATCAAACATCACCTTTGAACCTAAACCCCTTAACCAAAATCATTTAATTCCGAATGCTTATTTTATTAGCATGATTGTTTCAATGCTAATAATTTCATCAATAATAGTAGGTTACGCAAAATATCTTAGAGTTTTTATTCAATCACTATTCTACGATTTTATTGCTGAAAAAACCCTTAACGATTATAGCGTGCCCTTTATTAAGCTTTCTCGTTTACTGGATTTCCTATCAATAATATCTATAACATTTGTAGTTAATATTATACTCGAGCAATTTTTAGGATCAATGCAGGTATCCTTACTCTCTTTAGCTTTACCCGCTCTTGCACTTATACTTTACAGAATTTGGATTTGGATACTACATAAAACTTTATTGCTGGCTACTGATAATGCAAGCCAGGTTAACTATCTCTATTTTCACAATACTTTGAATTTGAGAATTTTGATGCTCTTTCTTATACCTACATCGCTTGCAGCAAACTATACCATGTCGCCCTTACGAATAGTATTTATCTATATATCTATTGCACTGATTATTATCGCTTTACTATATCGATATTTTTACTTTGTAAAAATCTTTATAAAGCATAGGGTTTCATTATTGTATTACATTTTGTACCTTTGTGCCCTTGAATTGCCTATAATATTAGGGGTAACGTATTTGCTGAGAGTGAGTTAAGTTTTTGTTGGTTTTAAAAACATAGGGCCTTGAAAATCAAAAAGATTGTTATTTCGCAACCCGACCCCCAGAGCGAGAAATCGCCGTATAATGAATTGTCGGAGAAATATGGGGTTCATCTTGATTTCCGCCCTTTTATTCATGTTGAGGGGGTAAGTTCCAAGGAGTTCCGTCAGCAGAAAATCAATATCCTAGATCATACTGCTGTAATTTTTACCAGTAAAACTGGCATTGATCATTTTTTCAGGATATGTGAAGAAATTCGCGTAACAGTTCCTGAAACCATGAAGTATTTCTGTATAACCGAATCAATTGCTCATTACCTGCAGAAATACATAGTTTACAGGAAGCGTAAAATCTTTTTTGGCGATAACACTTTCAAAGATCTACTGGATATAATCCTTAAGCATAAGGACGAAAAATTTTTATTGCCACTTTCCGATCCACACAAACCGGAAATACCTAAGGCATTAACAAAAGCCAAGATAAATTATACCAAAGGGATATTCTATAAAACTGTAAGTAGCGATCTGTCGGACCTTAAGCCATTCCCTTACGATATGATTGTATTCTATAGCCCTAATGGAATTAAATCGCTATTCGATAATTTCCCCGATTTTCAGCAGAACGATATAGCAATTGGCGCCTTTGGCGATACAACTGCAAAAGCAGTGAAAGATGCGGGTTTAAGGCTCGATGTTAAAGCCCCAACCGATGCGTTTAAAAGCATGACACAAGCCTTAGATCACTTTTTGAAAGAGCAATCAAAGAAAAAATAAAATAATAGAGGGGGGAATGCTAACCCCCTTTTTTGTATGCCTCAAAAACTTAGGAAAAAGAATATAATCCATTTGGAAAACGAGGTTAACTCGCTGTTAAAATCGGAGTTATCACGTTTCCATTATCCAATCAAGTTAATATACCAAATAGATGAAAAGATACCCGATGGCATTGAGGAAAACCCCCACTACAAAGTAATATTTATAATTCCTAAGAGGTATTTAAAAAAAGCCTATAAAAGAAATCTAGCAAAACGAAGGCTTAGAGAGGCTTTTCGCATTAATCAAAACTTACTTGACCAATTCAGGGAAAGCGGAAAAAGGGTTTACCTGGCTTTTATATATGTTTCGGCCGAGGTAGTTCCTTTTAAACAATTGGAATCGGCAGTTGTTAAACTGTTAACCAATCTTAAGTAAAATGAAATTGGTTAAGTACCTTAAAATAATATGGAAAAATGCCGTTAGGCTTTTGGCCTACATTCCTATTCTCTTAATAAAGATTTACCAAATATTTTTATCGCCATACCTACCTAACAGCTGCAGGTTTACCCCTACCTGTTCCGCATACAGTGTTGAAGCGTTAAAAAAACATGGTTTTTTTAAAGGGTTATGGTTGTCAGTTAGGAGAATTTCACGATGCCACCCCTGGGGTGGTCATGGGTATGATCCTGTACCCTAGGCTTTTTTGAGAATAATCCTAAATGTTGAACCAACCCCAGGCTCCGAACGAAAAACAAAGATTTTTCCTGAGTGGTACTGTTCAACAATACGCTTTGCTAAACTTAGCCCTAGCCCCCAACCGCGTTCCTTTGTGGTGTAGCCAGCCCTGAATATTTCTTTTTGCTTCCCCTTTTCAATCCCTTTACCTTGGTCCTGTATGTCAATAATAACGTTGTTTTTTTCAACAGTTGCTTCTATGCTAATAATTCCATTCCCTTGCATAGCATCTACAGCATTTTTAAGAATATTTTCCAAAACCCAACCTAGAAGTATATGGTTTGCTTTAGCATATATTGGATTGCCGGGGCTGAAGTTGAAAGCAATTGTCTTTGGGCATCTTTTGCTCTGGTAGTTAATGGAATCGGTAATCAAATTAGTTATATCAATGCTATCGAGACTTGGTGATGAGCCAATCTTTGAGAATCGGCTAGTTATGGTTTCAATTCTTTTCACATCTTTTTCAAGTTCAGTCACCACTTCGTCGTTGGGGTATTTCTCAGAAAGTAGCGATGAGCAAGCCATTAGCGATGAAGTAGGAGTTCCAAGTTGATGTGCAGTTTCCTTTGCCATCCCGAGCCATATTAAATTCTGTTCCGATTTACGTGCCTGACCATAGGAGTAAAACGCTATTCCTATAAAGAATGCAATTATAATAAGTTGAATATAAGGATAGTAGTTAAGTTTTTTTAATGTAATACTATCAAAGTAGTATACATAGTTTTTTGATCCATCGGGCAATTCAATTGTTATTGGATCGTGTTCAGCCCTCATTTTGTTCAGAAGATTCGAAACATAAACAGTATCCTGGATGTCAGGTAATTCAATATTTCGAAAACCAATCACTTTCCCAGTTTCATCGGTGAGTATTACGGGTACAGTTCGGTTGTTTTGAACTATCTCAAAAATCAGTGAAAAATCCTCACACGAACCCATTTCGTTTGAGATGTATTTAACGGCATTTGCCCATAGGTCAATTTTTTGCCGCTCTTCCTGCTTAAGTTCCGATACAAAACGATTTGTAAAGTAGATTGTAATAAACGAAACGGTAACCGCTGCGATTATTAGTGTTAACAGAAACTTATTTTGTGGACTAAGAATTTTCATTTTACTCGTTCTTTAGGGTGTCGATTTGCTCATCCCACTCCAGCATGTAACCCACACCTGCATTACCACCAGTTTTTTCCTTAGGTTTTATTTGAGGACTATTTTGTATAGAAACGCTATCGGTTTGAACGGTATTGTGTATACCGGATTCAAAACCTTTCTTGTTTATCCATTCAACCTTATAGCTATCGTTTTGGCCAAATAGTTTCAAGTATAAATTAATAGATCCATCGGTAGAGGAATGAAAATCAATATGATCGGATTTCACAAACTTTCGTTTTAACAAATTACTTATGTTAATCCTAGCAATATACTCATATCTGTTGTCAAAATCGTGAATCCCCGAAACATTCATTAGCAAGACATTGGATTTTATATCCATATTAGGGATAATAAACTTACGATTTTCAATAGTAATCTTATTTTTCAAGGTATCAAAAGCAATAACCTTTACCTGGTCCAGGTTTAGCCATTTGGACAATTCCTTAATTCTGTCCATCCCTTTCAGTTTTCCTTGAACCACTTGAACATCGGAGAATAGCTTAAGGGAGCCCATTTCAACATCGCCTTTATCATTTCTTTTGAATTGTATATTCATAATGCCCTTAAACCGTCCCGAAAGATTATCGGCTGTAATGTAGCTTTGACCCCAGTTATCAAAGTTTTTGAAAACATTTTCAATTGAAACATTGCTAACCCAAAGGTTTGTGTGAACTGAATTGCTATGTGATTTAAATCTTCCAGAAACGTTGCCATCAAAGCAATCGGCAGTAAAGTAATCTGCTGAAATTGTGTCGCCATTAATTATTCCGTTGGCTTTTAGGCTATTAAGTTTTAAACGATTGTATGTAGCTCTTTTAAAATTGAGCATAAATGACATTTTTGGTAGGTCAACCCCTTTGGTAGATGTGTTGCTAGTTCTATCAGTAATTAGATGAACTATATCGTTGTAATCTATATGATTGCCGTAAAGATATATGTTTGGTGAATACCTTTTTTGGGTATAGGATTCCAGGAAATTGGCTTGATTAATATTAAAGTTTATATCGGTTGAATCGGATTTAAAATAGCCTGCAATGTTTAAATCGTTATTAATCGCTATAGTTCCTTTAACCGAAGGCTGATTAAATGAAATGTTTTTCTTGTTTTCGAAAACTAGATCGGATTTAAGAAGTAGGGGAGTAATACTTTCCGTTTTTGGGGCATACGATATTAATGCTTTAAATTGACCTGTTGTTTCAATATCAATTTCAGGGTTTTGTATTCTTAAATTGTGGCTTACATAACCCTTAGCTAAAATTACCAAGTTATTGAACCCTTTTATTTTTGCGTTTAAGCTAATTTTTGAGTTATTACTTTCAATAGATGCTTTAGGAATATAGCTGAAGTGTTTTGAAAAATTGTTAGTTAGTAAAGTATAACCCTCTAAATTGGTTATGGTTGTCTCTTCGTTTTTAGCTATCCATTTCAATTTATTGCTATTATAGCTAACCTGAAAGGTATCAACTTTTTCAAAACCCGATGATAGTCTAAGGTATGCATCTGCTGTAATTACACCCTTTATTTGGTCAAAACTTTCAAGATACGGCAAGTACGATAGATCTTGTGCTTGAAACCGGTTTGATTTAAACCTGAATGCGGCTAATTGGCTATTAAAGTCATAAATACCCGAACCGTTTATACGTAATGATTTTATTGATGATTCTAAATTATAGATATACAACTTATTATCACTATTTTCAATATCAAAATTTAGCTGATGCTGATTGGTAATTTTAAAATATTCACCAACGGTAGTGTTACTCAGCTCGCTTTGAATGGAAAATAGCAACTTCGTATGCTCCGTTTTGAACTTGATGTTTAAGTTTTTCCCTGAGCAGTTTAGCACTGTTTTACTAACGCTATCTAACAATTCAAAATAGAAATTTTTAAGACTAATCCCCGAAATTATTACGGCAACAGAGCTCTCAGAACTACTATTACTGCTACCGAAAAATTCTTCAGGGTAATTGGTTTGCCATTTTATTCTTGCATTGCTTAGGCTTATATTTTTAATATCAATTTTACCTCTTAGCAATTTAAAAGGGGAGATGCTAATCTGAAAATCATCTGTTTTTAAAACGGTGTCGGATTTAGAGTTTAGGTTAATTACTAATACAAAATCGGTAAATGAGTATGAAAACCTTGGAAATGTTTTAAGGGTATTAACCGAAACGGAACTATAGGTTAAGGATAGGTCGGGATACTTGTTAAGATTTTCCCTAAGGGTGTTTATAATGTATTCTTGCTTGAAAAATAAAATACCTGCACCTGTGAGCACCAGAATAAGCATCAGCAGCAGGAGCAAAATAATGATTCTAAAAATTCGGCGATATATTTTTACCAATATTGCCATATATTTGTTATTAGTTGGGTGTAATTTTATTTGTTGCGAAATTATGCTATCTTTCCAAATGAAGGAATTTTTTTGCCATGATGTTTAAAAAGATATTATTACCAGTTTATGCCATTCTGTGTTTGCATTTGGTTGCACAGCCGCAGAATGCCGACTCCCTGCTGCTTCAACTATACCAAGAATCGAACGACAGCTTACGTGTGCTCATTCTGCAAAAAATAGCCAGGGTTTATGAAGTAAATGAGAACAACCCTGTTCTAGCAGAAAATTACCTGCTTGAGGCTAAGCGTTTGGCGGAATCAATCAAAAGCAATTACCTCCGAATGGAGGTATATACCTCCCTTGGAGTGCTTTACCGAAACATTTCAAACTACGCTAATGCATTAAAGTTTCATAACGATGCGTTAGATCTTGCAAAATCAATCGACGATAAACACCAACAGGCAAAATCGCTCAATAACCTTGGAGTGGTTTATCGCCGGCTCGATAACCACGCTTACGCCTCTGAGTATCATCTAAAAGCTTTAAAGTTAGCCGAAGAGATAAAGGACACATTCAATATTTCAGTAGCCTGCAATAGCCTTGGCAACATTTTTTCGCTAAACGGACGCTACGATGAAGCCTTGGAATACTTTCAGAGAGCCCTCTACCTCTCCCAGCAAACAAAAAACCTGCTTGGCCAAGCTATGAACTTTAATAATATTGGCGAGGTATACGAATTTAAAGGTGATTTTATTAAGGCAAAGGATTACTACTCAAAATCGCTTGATATCAATTACCAAATCAACAACCAAAAAGGTATAGCTATCAACTTTAATGCATTAGGTAAAATTGAACTTTACACGGGAATTCCATCAAAGGCTCAAGATTATTTCACTAAGGCGCTTGTCATAGATAAAAAGCTCAACGATAAAAAGTTTATCGCCGATAGCTACATTAACTTAGCCCGAGCCCAGTTAAGATTAAACAATGAAAGGAGTGCCTACGAAAACGTTTTTGCATGCCTCAGTATTGCCAAGGAAATAAAAAGTTTAATTCATTATCAGCAAGCATATGAGGTTTTATCGGATTACTACCAAAAGCAAAATGAATATAGCAAAGCGCTTGAGTACTTTAAACTATCATCAAGTTACAAGGATAGCGTTTTAAACGAAAAGAATAGCAGGCACATATCTACCATCCAAACACTATACGAGACAGAAAAGAAAGAGAATGAAATTAAGCTATTACTTCAGCAGCAAGAGTTAAAGCAACGGGAAATTACTAGAACTAAAATTCAAACCTACGTCCTATTGATTGGGCTTTTGCTTAGCGGGGCCATGTTGCTGGTTATTTACTTTGCCCTGAGGGATAAGCGAAGAACTGCCGAAAAACTTGCAAGGCAGCTCGAGGAAATTGAGCTAAAAAATGTATTGCTCGAAGAGAAAAATCAGGAGATTGAGCAGCAAAAGCAAGAAATTGAAAAAAACAAGGACTTCATCGAACAAAAGAACAAAAACCTGGAAGAGGCCTATAATATTATTGAAAGTTACATTCAGAAAATTACCGATAGTATTAGATACGCCGAGCGAATTCAAGAATCTATTCAGCCTCCAATAAGTTTTGTGAAAAAACAGTTTTCCGATACTTTTATTTTTAGCCGTCCAAAAGATATTGTTAGCGGCGATTTTTACTGGATGCTTCCCAAGGGAAATAAAGTATTCTTTGCCTTAGCCGATTGCACAGGGCATGGCGTTCCGGGTGCTTTTATGAGTATAATTGGTATCGATTTAATAAATCAGGCAGTAAACCAACACATGCTTTACAAAACTGACGATATTCTTTCATTCATTGACGATCAACTAATTAAACGACTTAGTAAGTCCAAAAACGAAATGATTCTTAAAGATAGCATGGATATTGCTGTATGTGTGTTTGATAAGGAAACCTATCTACTTGAGTATACCAGCGCATTAATTCCTTTATTCCTGCAACGAAATGGCGATGTTCAAGAGCTTAAACCCGATTTTGTAACACTTGGAGCCAAGTTGGCTGGTGCAAGCAGCAAAAATTTTACTGTTAAATCTATTAAACTTACTCCTGGCGATTGGCTATACCTCACATCCGATGGATATTTTGATCAGCTGGGTGGCGATAACCATAAAAAGTTCATGCGATCAAGGTTTAAGGAACAACTCGTATTGACCTCAGGTATGGATGGCCTTGCAAAATGCTCTCATTTTGAAAAGACCTTTTTGTCATGGATGAAACGAAATGAGCAAATAGACGATGTATTGCTTTGGGGAATAAAATTTTAAACAGGATGAAATTTAAATTAGCATTACATCTTCTTGCATTTACCACCTTTTTATTTGTTCATGGTTTTGCTCAGGACAACACAAGTTATGATTCCTTGGTTGTAACTTTTATTAATGAAAACAACATTAGTAAGATAGATGGTTTAATTAAAGTAAATGGTATTAATAAAACCTATTTTAATAATTCGCACACGCTTTTAACCCTCGCAATTTCTAACTCAAATTTAAATCTTGTAAAGTATTTAGTTGATAGAGGCGCCAATGTAAATATTGTGTTAAACACACTGTCACCGTTAATTCAGTGTGCAATATACGATAAGGATACTATTGCTGAATACCTGCTGACCCACGGAGCAATAGTTGATGTCTATAACATTCAACGTAATACTCCATTACTTTATGCAGCAAGGGTTGGCTCTGTAAACACCCTTAAAGTATTGATGCGCTTTAGGGCAAATCCCTTTTTCCAAAACTTTCAGAACTATAACTCTCTTGAGTACGCCCTATCATTTGGCAAAACCGAGGCGGCTAACCTTCTCCGTGATTACATGGTGGCTTACTCCAAAGGAATTTACCCATCCTGTTTCGATGGGCCACATGTTGAGAGAATTAGTAAACGCCGAGCCAGAGTGTTTTACCTGGTTAATGACAGTATAAATTCAAAAGTTTTTGTCGAATCAAAAACCTTTAGGATTACTAATAGTGTTTTTTCCTTTAAAGGTTTTTATGCTACTGATTCAATTAATTACACCGTTAACTTCAATAAACCAAGTATGTATTCCGAAAAAGAGACGGTAATAAATTCAAAAGCTAAAATATTTGCAGTTGGCGATGTTCATGGTGAATATGACAGCTTAGCGAAGTTGCTGTTTAGCAACTCAATAGTTGATAAAAATCTAAACTGGATTTTTGGCGATGGGCATTTAGTTTTTATTGGCGATTTGGTTGATAGGGGCGAACGCGTTACTGAAGTTCTTTGGTTGGTTTATCGACTAACAGAGCAAGCTGAACTATCGGGTGGGCGGGTTTACACATTGATGGGAAACCATGAGACGATTATATTGAACAACGACAATCGCTATATCCACGAAAAGTATCAGATTTTAACACGCGGAAATAAAATATCCTATTCAGATCTTTTTTCCAAAAACGTTTGGCCCGGTGCTATGGTCCGAAACTTTAAGGCTGGAATAGTAATTGATAGCATCCTCTTTGTTCATGCCGGAATATCGTACCAGCTTGCGCAAAAAAATATCCCATTGGTACGAATGAACCAGCTACTTGATAAATTGTATAACCCCGACAATTCTTTTTTAATTGACCCCGATGTTTTTCTTAATGAACTTAACCTCATTTTTTCTGAATATGGTTTACTTTGGTACAGGGGTTACTTGCTACAAACTCCCACAATACCGAAAGCAACTCAAAGTGAAATTAGCTATGTGTTAAAAACATTTGGGGCAAACCAAATGGTTATAGGTCATACTGAAGTTGATAGTATTGCTCCGCTTTATAGTGGAATGTTATTTCCAATTAATGTTCCTTTTGCCCGCAGGGGTATTGTTCCCCAAGGGTTACTCATTGATGAAACTCGAAAGTTTTGGAGTTGTTCAATAAATGGTCAATGCATCTTAATTAAATGAGTAGGATTAGGAAAATAATACAAATATTTATTTTGTGCATAGTAACTTTAAGTTCATATGCACAAGGGAATCTATTTGAAGAACAATCAATTCTGGAAATAGAAATAATTGGCGATTTAAAAGAACTATTCAACGACGTTAATCCCCAAAATGCTCGTTATCACGACATTATTATTTACTATCTCTATGCTGATACCTCAGTATCGCTCCCAGCCAAAGCTATGACACGAGGAATCTTTCGGCGCGATAAATCAAACTGCAAAATACCTCCCCTTGCTATTAAACCGCAAAAGATTAACGATCCAATATTTAACACATCGCAAAGGATAAAGCTTGTTAATCCCTGTATGAACACCCAACGTGCCCAGCAACATATAATAAAGGAGTACTACGCATACCGTATCTATAACATACTTTCGGATTATAGCTTTAAGGTACGATTAGTTAAGTTAGTATATCTTGATAGGTTTGGTAAGTACAAGAATTTCATCACCTATGGAATTTTAATTGAGCCTGTAAAATGGCTGGCAAAGCGAACAAACACTAAAGAGATAGAGACACAAGGGATTATTCAAAATGCCACCTATAGACCGGTTCTTGACGTGATGACAATGTTCCAGTACCTTATTGGCAATACCGATTGGTCAGTTCCTAAACTACATAACATAAAATTATTATACCACGATTCTTTAACCTCAGTTATACCAGTTCCTTACGATTTTGATTTTTGCGGATTTGTGAATCCCCCCTATACAAAACCTCCCGAGATTATTCCAATTACCAATGTTAGAGAACGCTACTATCGAGGTAATTGTCGCCAAATGCTTGAATTGAATTTTACCATTGACTTTTTTATAAGGAAGAAACCTGAAATAATGAATCTCATAACTGCCGATTCGCTTTTAACAGTTCGGAATAAGAATGAAATTTTAGAGTACATCGATATGTTTTACAATACCCTGTCGGATCCTAAGCTTGTCAAAAGAGAATTTATTGATAACTGTAGAAATGAGTGATGCTATCCTAAAAATTGAACGAACTCGATTCAAGATAAGCCTCCAAATTGCTTTTCTGTTTATCCTTTTGATATGGCTAGTCAAGCTGGTAGAGATAATTGAAGGCACATCGTTATATCGGCTAGGACTTCAACCCCGAAGTTTTTCAGGCTTAATTGGAATATTCACCGCTCCTTTAATTCACTCTGACTTTTATCATCTAATAAATAACACAATAACAATATTTATTTTAATTGCAGGTTTAGTTTATTTTTACAGAGATTTATGGTATAAAATTCTTTCCCTAAGCTGGTTGTTAAGCGGAATGATGGTTTGGATTGCTGCTCGTGCTAGTTACCATATTGGTTGCAGCGGTATTATATATGCTATTGCATCGTTTATCTTTTTTAGTGGAGTTTTTCGCAGGAACATAAACCTGATGGCAATATCACTTTTGGTTGTTTTTCTTTATGGAGGCTTGGTTTGGGGCGTATTACCAATATTCCCTCAAATTTCGTGGGAATACCATTTATTTGGAGGAATAACAGGTGCAATACTCGCTTTTGTTTACCGAAGGCAAGGACCTCCTCCACAAACCTGGAGCTGGATGAGCGAAACTGCCGACGATGCTGAAGAAACTTCAGAATATTGGGAAAGTGAAATTTTTGACGAAAGCGATAAGGAAAAACTTTAAACGGAATTTTTATATTTGTAATTCTAAACATTAAACTTTTTACCTATGGCAAAAATAAATGAACCCGAATTTAATGCTAACAACATCAACCTAGTTGGATTTGGCACTGAAATCAATGGCGATATTAAAAGTAGTGGCGATTTGCGTATTGATGGCACTCTGGTTGGTAACCTCAATGTTAAAGGCAAAGTTGTTGTTGGTGAAACCGGTAAAATAAAAGGTGAGTTGGTTTGCAAAAACTCAGATATTTCAGGTGTTGTTGAGGGTAAAATCACTGTCGATGAGCTATTATCGCTCAAATCATCGGCTCGGATAAATGGCGATATTACTGTAGGTAAACTAGCTATTGAACCCGGTTGCAAGTTTACAGGTTACTGCAATATGCTTGGAATGGAAAGCAAAGAAGTTACTTTAGGGCAAGAATAAATCAAATGGGTGTTAAAGTAAGATTTTCTATTACTCTTTTAATCATAGTGTTATCCTTACTTTTGGTTCTATGGTTTTATACCAGCGATACATTAGTAAGGATAACTCCTTTAATTCCGGCTTCTTTAAGTTTTATTGCCTTCTCCTTAATTTCATCAAAGTCTGTATTGCCCCGGATAAAGTATGTGAGCAAGTATTTTATCATTAAGTCAATCAATCTTTTAGTAAACCTTGTAGCGGTCTTATTAATTTTTTTAGCCGGTTTTAGTCACAAAATTCTGTTGGTTATCGTATATTTGATATCGTATCTGGTTTTACTTTTGCATTTCACATATTTTATTGTAAAGGATAGGAATACAAGTGAAGAAAAGAATTAACCTATCGGTATTAATTTTATGGTTGCTCATTGCCGCAAGCATAAATTGCGCGCAAGCTGATGAAGTACACAAAAAGGATTCTAAGGGGTTTAATACTGCCGAATTCATCTTTGATCACGTAAGCGATTCGTATGAGTGGCATATACTTACCGTAAATCACCATCATATTAGCATTCCGCTTCCAGTAATACTTTACAGCAAAAAAACAGGCTTGCATGTATTTCTTTCCAACAATTTCCATCATGATCATGGAGTTTATAAAGGTTTCAGGATTGAGACAGAAGGAAAACTTAAAGGTAAAATTGTGGAGCTAAACAATAGGGGAGAAGTTGACGAAACCAATCCATTACCCTATAACTTTTCCATTACCAAAAATGCCTTTTCAATACTATTCACATCAATTTTGTTGGCTTTAATTTTCATTGGCATAGCCCGAAGGTATAAGAAAGATCCCGATTCACCACCAAAAGGTTTACAAAATGTTTTTGAGCCATTTATAATATTTATTCGGGATGAAATTGCAATTCCTTCAATTGGAGAGAAACGCTATAACCTTTTCATGCCCTTTTTGTTAACTCTTTTCTTTTTTATATGGTTCTCAAATCTTTTGGGTCTTATTCCATTATTTCCAGGGGGTGCTAATGTTACTGGTAACATATCCGTAACCATGGCTCTTGCGCTTTTTGCTTTTTTTACAATTAACCGGCATGCCAACAAAGATTACTGGAAACATATTGTTAGCCCTCCGGGTATACCAACATTTTTGAAGTTGCCCATACCAATCATGCCCCTAGTAGAGTTTATTGGAGTATTCATCAAGCCATTTGTTTTAATGGTCCGTTTGTTTGCAAACATTCTTGCCGGGCACATGGTAGCTACGGTTCTGCTTAGCTTGATTTTCATTTTTTCCTCAATGATAGCTTGGTTGGGATTTGCCGTTGCACCCATTTCTCTGATTTTTCTTATATTCATGTCGTTGCTGGAATTACTGGTTGCCCTTATCCAGGCATACGTTTTTACTTTGCTAACAGCCCTATATATAGGAATGGCCACAGAAGAACATCACTAACAACTTAAATATAAAACTATGAATACATTACTAATTTTACTTCAGTCAATCGATGGCGCATCAATTGCAAAATTTGGCATTGCATTGGGTGCAGCAATAATTGTTTTGTGCGCAGGACTGGGCATTGGTCGCATAGGCTCTTCGGCTCTAAAGTCTATAGCCCGTCAGCCTGAAGCCTCAGGCGATATCCGAACCAATATGATTGTTTCGGCTGCGCTTATTGAAGGGGTTGCATTTTTTGCCCTTATTATTCTTATTGTGGCGTTATTTGTATAAAACTTTAACCTATGGGTCTTGTTACACCCGACTACGGCCTACTATTTTGGGCTTTGCTATCGTTTGGGGTGCTGCTTTTCATTCTTAAAAAGTTTGCATGGAAACCCATACTGCAGGCCTTAAAAAGCAGGGAGGAAAGCATAGCTCGTTCAATGCGCCTTGCCGAGCAAGCTCGTGCTGAGATAGAAAAATTGCAGGAGGAAAGCAAGCTTATGGCCGAAAAGGCTAGGCAAGAACGCGAACGCGAAATTGCCGAAACTAAAGCTTTGAGGGAAAAACTACTGGCGGAAGCCAAAGAGCAGGCTCGCATTGAAACCCAAAAGATGCTCGACAAGGCCCGTGAGCAAATTCTTTTGGAAAAAGAGGCGGCTAAAAAGGAACTTTATGCCACTGTTGCTGAGTTAACCATAAGCCTAACCGAAAAAGTTTTGCGCGCACAGCTTAAGGATAAAGAAAAACAACAGGAGTATATTGAACGCTTGCTCGACGAAATACCTAAAAACTAAAAATGAGTTCCGGATCAATAGCATCGCGTTACGCAAAAGGGCTTTTTGAGTTCTGTCAGGAAAACAATGAACTTGAAAGCATTTATCCCATTATACGTCATTTACTTGAAATCCTCTCTAAAGAATCGAAACTGCACGAAGTGCTTGAAGACATTACTCTTACCCCTGACGAAAAAATTAGTCTGATTGAACGCGTTTCCGGAAATACTTTACCCAAAACATTGAAACAATTTATTGCCTTGATTATTAAAAAGAACAGAACTGATATTTTATTCAATGTTCTTTTAATTTTTCGTCGTATTTACCTTAATAGCAAAAATATTCTTGACGTGGAGTTGCTTGTGGCCGATGAGTTAACATCCCCAGCACTGGAAAAGATTAAGGCAAAAGTGGCAAATACCTTAAATTCAGTTTGTGAAATAGACGTTAAGGTTAAACCTGAGTTAATTGCAGGATATACATTAATTGTAAATGGTAAGGTTTTCGATTCGAGCATAAAGGGGCAACTTAGCTCTGTAAAGAAAAACTTGCTAGAGAAAAAATTTGATAACAGGTAAGCTATGGCAGGAATAAAACCTTCCGAAATAACCCAACTCATAAAGGATGAACTTGCTGGTATTGAAACCAAAGCAAGATTTGAGGAGACTGGCTTTGTTTTACAGGTAAGCGATGGTATAGCTCGTGTTTTTGGGCTAAACAATGTAAAGTCAAACGAACTGGTTGAGTTTGAATCAGGCGTAAAGGGCGTTGCCCTTAACCTTGAAGAGGATAATGTTGGTATAGTTCTTTTGGGACCCACCGAACAGGTTAAGGAGGGAGACAGGGTTAAACAGCTTGGCGAGATTGCCTCAATTCCAGTTGGCGATGGACTTTTGGGCCGAGTGGTAAATACTCTTGGCGAACCAATTGATGGTAAAGGACCAATATCGGGAAAGACAATTATTTTACCGCTGGAACGCAAAGCCCCCGGAGTAATATACAGGCAACCCGTAACCGAACCCTTACAAACCGGTATTAAGGCTATTGACTCAATGATTCCCATTGGAAGGGGACAGCGAGAGCTTATTATTGGCGACCGCCAAACCGGAAAAACCGCTATTGCCATAGATACCATAATAAACCAAAGGAACAACTACTTAAAGGGCGATCCTGTATACTGCATTTATGTTGCTGTTGGACAAAAAGGATCAACGGTAGCAAGTATTGCTAAAACGCTTGAGGATAGCGGAGCAATGGATTACACCACCATTGTTGTTGCCACGGCTTCCGATCCTGCAGCCATGCAGTTTTATGCACCATTTGCCGGTGCTACTATTGGTGAATATTTTAGGGATACTGGTCGGCATGCTCTAGTTGTTTATGATGATTTGTCAAAGCAAGCTGTTTCTTATCGCGAGGTGTCGCTTTTGTTACGCCGCCCTCCAGGGCGAGAAGCTTACCCCGGTGACGTTTTTTACCTGCATTCCCGCTTACTGGAGCGTGCAGCAAAAATTATTGAGTCCGACGATATTGCTTCGCAAATGAACGATTTGCCATCCGCACTTAAACCTTTGGTTAAAGGAGGAGGTTCGCTAACCGCATTACCAATCATTGAAACCCAGGCAGGAGATGTGTCGGCATATATACCTACAAACGTAATTTCAATTACCGATGGACAAATATTCCTTGAATCGAACCTGTTTAACAACGGTATTAGGCCTGCCATCAATGTAGGTATCTCGGTTTCACGTGTTGGTGGGAAAGCACAAATAAAATCGATGCGCAAGGTTGCTGGTACTCTTAAATTGGATCAGGCTCAGTATCGCGAGCTTGAGGCTTTTGCCAAGTTTGGCGCCGATTTAGATGCTGCTACGCTTGCTGTTTTGGATAAGGGGGCAAAAAACGTTGAGATACTTAAACAGGGACAATACCAACCATTACCGGTTGAACACCAGGTAGCAATAATTTTCTGCGGAACAAAAGGTTTACTTAAAAATATCCCCTTAGGAAAGGTTCGAGATTTTGAGAAGGATTTCCTGGAGCGTTGCCAGCTTTTACTAAAAGCGGAGCTGGAGCAAATAGCTAAGGGCGAATTTAATGACCAAATTGCCGATATGCTATCAAACCTAGCCGAAGAGGTTGCAAAAAATTACACGGAATTTAAATAAATTTCTCGGATGGCCAATTTGAAAGAAATACGAACCAGAATAGCATCGGTAGCTTCCACAAAGAAGATTACCAGTGCAATGAAAATGGTTTCGGCAGCTAAATTCAAAAAGGCACAAATTAATGTGTTACGTTTTAGGCCTTTTAACGACCAAGTAAACAATATATTACAATCATCAATTGAATTTATTGGTTCATTAAGTGGCGATTATGTAAACGAAAGACAACAAGTAAAGAATATCGTTTTGATTGTTATCACCTCCAACAATAGCATGTGTGGAGCATTTAATTCAAATATCATTAAATACTCAATTGAGCAATATAAGTATATATCGGCTAGACACCCAAGTGCCAGGGTAACATTCTATACTTTAGGTAAAAAGGGACACGAAGCACTAAGCCGAAGGGGTTTTAATGTAATTGAGCTAAACCATAAAATGCTTGATAAACCTAATATTGAAAATACAAAAGATATTTTTAATACCCTGGTTAATGAGTTTAAGCATGGTTCAGCCGATAAAGTCTTTCTAATTTACAATATGTTTAAAAGTGCTGCATCGCAGCAACAGGTAGCAGAGCAATTACTTCCAATAAATATTTCAAGGACAGCTAAAAAGACAAATAAAATTAAACCGATAATTGAACCTAACCCACAAGTTTTGGTTGAGCGTATTTTACCTTACTATCTTTTGAACAAGATCCATTCGGCAATTCTTGAAAGTGTTGCAGCCGAACACGGCGCCCGTATGACAGCCATGCATCAGGCCACAGAAAATGCTGTTGCATTACACAATCAGTTACTCCTTGAATACAATAAAGCACGCCAGGCTGCAATTACTAAGGAGATTCTTGAAATTGTATCGGGTGCAAATGCATTGAGCAGTAAGTAAAAAAGCGGGCTGTAGCCCGCTTTTTTATATCAGCTAATTAAACTATTTGCCGGTAGGGTAGGATTTATGCTTTACCGGTTTTTCAATTTCAGCAATTGCCTCAGAAACATTTATGATGTAATCGCCCATTTTTTCGGCTTCGTTAAATAAATCGCTATAAATAACACCAGCCTGATACTTGTACTTATTGGCCTCAATGCTTCTGATATGATCCTCTTTAAGAAAAATACGGAACTCGTTAATCTTGCTTTCAACCTCGTAAACTGGGCCTAAGTTAATGGAAACGCTTCGCTGGCTAATTTCAAGATTCTCCTTCATGATGTTATATGCCTCATCGAGCATATCAAACAATTTGTTTAGGTTATCGCGCATTTCCTGGTTAAACCAAACCTTTTGTTCACGCTTGCGTTTTAGGGTTCGGGCTAAAGAAAAGTTGCTATCGGCAACCGATTCAATTTCGCTAATTATTCTAAATAAAGCCTGGAGTTTACGTGAACTTTCATCGCTAAGCTCGTAGGTTGAAACCTTGTTAAGGTATGTGGCAATTTCTACTTCAACCCTATCGCTTATTCCTTCGTATTTTTCGATTCGCTGATAGATACTGTCGAACTCCTTGTCGTTGGTTTCATTAAAAAGTTGACGAACAAAACCAAACATTCGGTGAGTGCGCTTGGCAAAAGTAATAACCTCTTTATGCGCTTGCACCAATGAGAGCTCAGCTGTAGTCATTAACCCGGCATTGATGTGAACCAACCTAAACTCTTCGTCCTCTTCCTTTTTCGAAGGGGTTAGCCAGGTAACCAGTTTAACGAGCAAAGGTGTAAACCAAACGAGTACGAAGGTGTTTATCAGATTAAACGATGAGTGGAATATGCTAAGAGCAAAGGGTATTTCAACTGTATCGGTATAAGGCGATTTACCTGTAATATCAACTAAAACATTAGCAATGGTTCGGGTAAATGGGTAGAAAATTAACAGCATCCAAATTACTCCAATTACATTAAAAAAGAAGTGAGCTCTTGCTGCACGTTTGGCTGAAACGTTACCGATAATTGCGGCAATATTTGCTGTGATAGTTGTTCCAATATTCTCACCAAGCACCATGGCTGCTGCAATTTCAAATGAAATCCACCCTTGGTTGCACATAACTAGCGTTAATGCCATGGTTGCACTGGATGATTGAATTACTATGGTTAAAAGCGTACCAATGCCCAAAAAGAGAAGTACCGACAAGAGGCCCATATCGGTGTAATTGGAAAGGAATGCAAACATCTCCGGGTTTTGGTCTACTCGCGGAACTGAATTTTTAAGAAATTCCAAACCAATAAAAAGCAAAGAGAAGCCAATAAGAAACTCTCCCCAAAACTTGAGGTTTTGCTTACGTGAAAAAAGGAGAGGAAAACCCACTCCAATTAGAGGGATTGCAACAAGTATAATGCTAAACTTGAAACCCAAAAGCGATATTAGCCATGCCGTGATGGTAGTACCAATATTTGCACCCATTATCACGCCAATAGACTGAACCAACGATAGCAAACCGGCGTTTACAAAGCTAACAACCATTACAGTTGTAGCCGATGATGACTGAATTACTGCAGTTACAAGAAAGCCCGTTAGGATTCCCATAAACCTGTTGGATGTCATGGAACTCAAGATGGCACGCATCTTATCGCCTGCTACCTTTTGGAGCGATTCGCTCATCATTTTCATTCCGTAAAGGAATAGTCCCAGCGAACCAATTAAGTTCAAAAGATCAAGAAGTCCGTAATTCATTGGTATGTTTTGGTTTAAAAAAACTAGAAATTATTAAAAAATTGCAACCAATTTTTTGCAAAGGTAACTTTTACCAGTATAAATCAAAAATCAATATTTTATGTATTGATTAGCTATAGCTGCAACAACATATCCATATTATTTCTAATATTGCTGATTGAATCCTAACAGTAAAGTAATGTTTCATAAGCTTGCCCGATTTATTCTAAAGAGACGGTTTATCCTTGTATCAATTTTACTGATATTTACTTTGTTCATGGGATGGAAGGCAACCAAGGTACGGCTGTCATACAAACCCATCCCCCTAGTTCCAAAAACCGATAGCATATATATCCAAAACGAGAGGCTGGCAAAACTTTTTGGGAAGGGTGAGAATATTATGGTTATTGGGGTAACGGATTCCACCTTTTTTAGTAGCGATAGAGTTTTGCTTTGGGAAAATTTGTCCAATAGAATCAAGCAAGTAGATGGTGTAGAAAACGTTTTCTCTGTTATCGATATTATTACGCTGGAAAAAGATACTGTTACCAGGAAGTTCGTAGCTAAAAAGTTGCTGGATAACCTTAATACGATTAGTCCGGATTCCCTTAGTAAGCAGGTTAAAAACCTACCATTCTATAAGGGGCTGCTTTATAATTCTGAAACCAACACCTACCTGATGCTTATAACCCTGAACAAAGAAAAGATGACCAGGGTAGACCGCATTAAAATCATAAACCAGGTAAAGGAAGCATCACAAGAATACGAAGCTAGAACCGGAAACACACTCCACTATTCTGGCTTACCTTACATAAGAGCAGTGGTGGCCGAAATGATTAAATACGAAATGTTCCTATTTGTTGGCCTTGCTGCTCTGGTTACTGCAATTATTCTTTTAGTGCTTTTCCGCTCATTCCGCGTGCTATTTATTTCCTTGGTGGTAGTGGGTACTGCCGTAATATGGTCGTTAGGATCACTTACCCTTTTCGGTTACGATTTAACATTGCTAACTGCAGTTGTGCCGCCATTGTTAATAGTGATAGGGGTTCCCAATTGTATCTACCTAATTAACAAGTACCATCATGAAATAGCCCATCACCGCCATAAAATCAAAGCTCTTTACCGGGTTATATACCGAATTGGTAGTGCAACGTTTTTAACCAATTTAACTACCGCATTAGGTTTTGTGACATTTGTTTTCACTAAAACACAAATTTTACGCGAGTTTGGTTTGATTGCCTTTTTAAACGTTCTAGGTATTTTTCTTATTTCATTAATTGTTATACCTTTCTTCTTTAGCATAAGCCCTACCCCCAAAGCTCGACACTTAAGTCATCTTAATCGAAATACTTTTAAACAAGCGGTTTCACGTATAGTATTAACCACCTATTACAAGCGCAAATGGGTTTTTGCCATTACGGTTTTTGTTTTGATTATTGGAATATTTGGTGCTTCGCTCTTGAAGGCAAACGGTTACATGGTTGATGATGTTCCCCATAATCACCCGGTACAGCGCGACTTGAAATTTTTTGAAAACCATTTTACCGGAGTGATGCCTCTTGAAATAGTATACAACACAGGAAAACCTAATGGTTACCAAAACTATTCCGTATACCAAAAAGTTGAAAGATTACAGGAAAAACTAATCGACTACCCGGAGCTTTCCAAACCTTTTTCAATAGCCGAGATGGCAAAATTTGCCCGGCAAGCTTACTATAACGGTAATGAGAGCCAATACCGGCTACCCGGCCCCTTTGAACGAGCTTTTATAATGTCATATATTCCTCGAAGCATTGGTGTTAGTGATGTTTATGCCCGAATGACCGACTCAACCGGCCAGTATGTAAGAATAATGTACAATGTGGCCGACATTGGGTCCGAAAAAATGAGCATTTTGTTCGACAGCATTAACAATGACATTAAGCAGATTTTTGAAGATGAGCATACAAATGTTCATATTGCTGGGGCAAGTGTAATTACTACCTATGGAATTAAATATTTAGTACATAGTTTATCATCGAGCCTAATTCTTGCTGTAATACTTATTGCCCTTGCCATAGCTTGGTTATTCCGTAAGTTTAGAATGGTACTTTTTGCCATTGGAATAAATCTTATTCCGCTAATACTAACTGCTGCCACCATGGGTTTTCTTGGTATAAATCTAAAACCAAGCACCGTAATTGTATTTAGCATTGCTTTGGGTATTGCTGTTGACAACTCAATCCACTTTCTTACCAAGTATCGTCAGGAATTGTATTTAACCAAGTTCAATATCAAAGAGTCAATATTTCATGCAATTCGCGAAACGGGCATTAGCATGATATATACGTCAATAGTATTACTTTTCGGATTTAGTGTATTTATTGCTTCCCGGTTTGGTGGTACAAAAGCACTTGGGCTTTTGGTTGCCATAACCCTGCTGTATGCCGTTATTACAAACCTATTTGTACTTCCCTCGGTTTTACGTCAATTTGATAAACCAAAGCCATTAAAACCCGAGGAGGAAGAACTTGTAATGGAAATGAGTAGCGGTTTCGACGACGAAGAGTAAAAATTAACCAAAATGTATACACTTGAATCGATAAACCAGAAAGTTGACTCAGCAATTAAACAGCTTGATTTAACAGGAGAACCAAGAAACCTTTACGAGCCAATAGCATACATAATGAGTATGGGTGGTAAGCGAATTCGCCCGGCTCTTGTACTTGCAGCGTGTAATCTTTACTCTGAAGATATTGACCGAGCTTTATCGGCAGCTCTAGCTGTTGAGATTTTCCATAATTTTACTTTGGTACACGACGATATTATGGATAACGCTGATATGCGTAGAGGGTTGGTAACTATTCATAAAAAGTGGAACCCCAATATTGCAATTCTTTCAGGGGATGCCATGACAGTGCTAGCCTACAAGTTGCTTGTTCAGGTTGATAAGTCGATCTTACCCGAGGTCATTAATATTTTCAACTCTTTTGCAATGGGTATATGCGAGGGCCAACAAATGGATATGGATTTTGAGTCGGACATCATGGTTTCTCGCGATGAGTATCTTAAAATGATAGAGCAAAAAACATCAATATTACTTAAAGGGGCTCTGCAGATTGGTGCAGTAATTGGTGGTGCAGGCAGGAATGATGTAGAACTTATTGGTGAGTTTGGCAGGTCGATGGGGTTGGCTTTTCAGCTTCAGGACGACCTGCTTGACTGTTATGGCGATTCAAGTACTTTTGGTAAACGCATTGGTGGCGACATTGTTGCGGCAAAAAAAACTATGTTAACCATTATTGCAGCCGAAAAGCTAAATGGGACTCATAGAGACGACTTTATTGAGCTATACAACAACAAATCATTGCCCGACGAGTTAAAGATTAGCAAGGTAATGGATTACTACAGTAAAGCGGAAGTGCAGCAGGAAATGGTAAGCATTATCGATACATACTTTAATAATGCCACGCAGGCCATCAATCAGCTTAAAGTGAGCGAATCCAGAAAAAATGTGCTTAATCAAATATTAACAAAGTTAATTGGCCGAAAAAATTGAAAATTGGTTTAAAGGATTGATTTTAAATTAAAATTTAGTAAATTTAACTACCCAATTTTAGAACTAAAATGTAAAACCTATGGCAGAAAATATTAACAAATATCTAATTCCTTGGGACTTTACCCCTGTTGCAGAAAATGCACTAAAGCATGCCATAAAGCTGATGAAGCTTGCAAAGGAACCCATTGAAATCAACCTTGTTCATGTTATTCAAACCGGCGGCTTATTCAGTAAGAGTAAGTTTAACGAGGATGATGCAAGCCAAAAGCTGAAGGACGATCAGCAAAGAATAGTAAACGAGTATGGCGTTGAGGTTAAAACTCACATATTAGAGGGCAATATTTTTGATACTATCAGCGAGTTTGCCAGTGAAATAAATGCCGAAATGGTAATTATGGGTACCCATGGAATTAAAGGGGTACAAAAGCTAACTGGAAGTTGGGCTCTAAAGGTTATTGCCGGCTCCGAGGTGCCATTCTTGGTTGTTCAGGATGAGCCCGATATGGCAAAGGGATTTTCACATATTGTTATGCCCGTTGAGTTCAGGGATGAGGATAAAGAGAAAATTCAATGGGGGATACGTTTTGCCAAGTTGTTTGGCTCCAAGATCCATGTGATTGTTCCAAACGCTTTCGATTCAGGCGTTCAGAAAAAAATTAACAATAACCTATCTTTTGCCAAAATGCATATTGAATCCAATGGTCTGGACTGGGAAATTCATAATGCCGCAAAGGGCAAAAGTTTTCAGGAGGAGATTGTTAACCTGGCAACCGATATTGAGGCTGAATTGATTATTGTGATGACAACCCCTAATATCGATCTAACCGATTTTGTTTTTGGAGCTCAGGAGCAATACGTAATAGCTAATAAAGCCAAAATTCCAGTACTTTGCATTAATCCGGGAACGCTGGGTGTGTAATGTTTTTACCAACCGACGTCAGTTTAACAATCATATCGTTGCTTGTACCATCAAAGGTTAAAAACTTTGGTGGTATTTTCTTTTGCTCAATTCCGTAAAGGTATGTTTTATCGTAGTATTCCAGTGCAATGGCAATAGCTTCGCGAAGATTACCGGATTCAATATGTTCAATACAACGCTTTGCTTTTTCTAACCCTAGTCGCTTTTGTATTCGCACAACCGAGTATATTAAGTCCTGTTTATCGCATGCAGTATAGTCGCTAATCAACCTGTCGATTCTACTATTTAGGTCAGCTTCAACAATAATGGTAGGACTACTAATAATTTGGTTATAAATAGATAGGGGTATAAAAATAGAACCAATACTTTTGCTTTCATCCTCAATCCAGATAGGTAGTGTGGGGTTTAACTTTCGTAGTTCATTAAACAGTAGATTTTCAAAGTGCTCAGTGGTGGGTTGCTGCGGCTGGTTTATCCAGCCGAAAGCAGAACCCTTATGGTTGGCAAGCCCTTCCAGATCAACAACCTGCTCGCCGCTTTCCTTGAATTTTTTAAGAAGTTCGGTTTTACCGCAACCTGTCATACCGCCAAGAACAATAAATTTATATTTCCTGTCGAAAGCAGCCTGAGCGTATCGCCTGAATGACTTATAACCACCTTCCAACGTAAAGGGCTTAAAACCAGCTAAGCCAAAAAGCCAGCTCATGCTGGCACTTCGCATTCCACCACGCCAGCAGTAAACCAGAATGTTTTTTTGGTTAACCATTGAACTTAATGAATCAACAAACCAGTTTAGCTTAGGAGCAACCAGCTCAAGTCCCAGTCTAACGGCTTGTTGTCGTCCTTCCCTTACATATTTAGTTCCTACAGCCGCACGTTCCTCGTCGGTAAAAAGGGGAATATTAAATGCGCCTGGAATATGCCCACGAGCATATTCCGAAGGTGAGCGCACATCAACAACAGGGTAAATATCTGATAGTTCAATAAATTTATCGATACTAATGGTTGAAGCCATTTTTAATCTTCTAAAAGATTGCCAAGTATTGAACTATTTTCTTTTCCTCTATTTCTACCGTAAGGAGCAAGAGCCTGAACCAGCTTCTTGATAGGCATGGACTGTAACCAAACCTTACCGGAACCGGAAAGGGTGGCAAGGAATAAACCTTCGCCGCCAAAGAGCATGCTTTTTAGATTTCCGCTTGTTTGAACGTCGAAATCAATTGTTGGCTCAAAGGCAACAATGCAACCGGTATCGATTCGTAAGGTCTCATTGTTGAGCTGCTTTTCAATCACGGTTCCGCCGGCATGCACAAAGGCTAAACCATCGCCGCTGAGGCGCTGAAGGATGAAGCCTTCGCCACCAACCAAGCCCGCTCCCAGTTTTCGGTTGAAATGGAGCGAAATACTTGTACCAAGCGCCGCACACAGGAACCCGTCCTTTTGGACTATAAGATTACCCCCCACCTTTGACAAATCGATTGGCACAACAGTGCCGGGGTAGGGTGCGGAAAAAGCAACTTTCCTTTTGCCAATACCATGGTTAGTGAAGTGAGTCATAAAAATCGATTCACCGGTTATAGCACGAGCTCCAGCCGAAAGCAGTTTACCTAAAAACCCTGAACTGGGATTTGAGCCGTCGCCAAGCTTTGTTTCAAACTCAATTCCACTTTCCATGTAAACCATTGCACCTGCTTCCGCAATTACAGTCTCATGTGGGTCAAGCTCAATTTCAACCAGCTGAATGGATTCACCAATAATTTTATAGTCAATTTCGTGCGATTTCATAAGCAATTGGATTAAAGTTATTAAAAAACATACTAATGATCTATTACTTTAATTTGGGTCGATATTTTTCGTTTTCGTCGTCGTATATACTCAAGTAGCTCAAGTAGCGCGATGGTGCAATTTCGCCCTTGTCAACAGCCTCAATAACAGCACAACCGGGCTCATGGATATGAGTGCAATTGTAGTACTTGCATTTGTCGGATAGCTTAAATATCTCAGGGAAGAAATGGTATAGCTCATCCTTTTCAATGTCAACCAAACCAAAACTCTTAATTCCCGGTGTATCAATAATAAATCCACCAAAGCTTAGCTCAAAAATTTCGCTAAAGGTTGTAGTATGCCTACCTTTAAGATGAGCATTTGAAATTTCAGCGGTTTTAAGATTCAAACCAGGCTCAATGAGGTTAATTAATGTAGATTTACCTACCCCTGAATTTCCGGATAGTAAGTTAACCCTTCCTTGAAGTATTTGTTTAAGTAAATCGAGATTTTGACCTGTTTTGGCAGAAACTTTTAGGCACTTATATCCAATGGGTTCGTATATTGAGATGTAGCTGTCGAGCACGGGTTGAATGGCTGAATCAACTAAGTCGATCTTATTAAAGACAATAACAGTAGGAATGCGGTAAGCTTCAGCGGTAACCAGGTAACGATCAATAAATGCCAGTTGGGTTTCGGGCTGTGTAATTGTAACCACCAGTAAAGCCTGATCGATATTAGCAGCAATGATGTGAGCCTCGCGTGATAGGTTTGTGGCCTTACGAATAATATAATTTTTTCGCTCTTGGATGGCGGTTATTAAACCTACCCCGTTGGGGTTAAGCTCAACGCTTACCCAATCGCCAACAGTAATAGGATTGGTTGTTTTTATCTCGTTAAGCCTAAGTTTACCCCGTGGTACACACTCAACCACGCGGCCATCATTCAATCGAACCCTGTAATGGCTTCCGGTACTCTTTAACACCAATCCCTTTTCCATGTGTAAAAAGCTACATACTCTCGTTTAACGGTTTAAAACCATTTCCAAGAATTTCATTGGCATCAATTACAGTAATAAAAGCATTCGGGTCAATTTGCTGGATGTAATCCTTTAGCATATGAACCTCGCGACGCGATACGTTTGTGAAAATCATTTTCTTATCGTGTCCGGTGTACATACCTTGCACGTTAATAATGGTTCCGCCGCGTTCAATATCGTGAATAATCTTGTTTTTAACTTCTTCGTGCCTATCGGTAATAATGAAAAGGGCTTTATCGTAGCTAACCCCTTGAATGGTCATATCAATCACCTTACCGGTAACGTATATTACCACCCAGGAGTATAAAGGAATTTTCCAGTCCTGAAAAGCTACCAAAGCTAAAAGTACGATGGTTGAATCAACGTAAATCATCAGCTGGCCCAAGGGGAGACGAGTATACTTGGCAATGACCATTGCAATGATATCGGAACCGCCCGAGGTTGCTTTAGATTTAAAGATTAAGCCCAACCCAAAGCCAATGAGAACACCGCCAAAAATTGAGGAAAGCAGCATATCGTCAACAAGGGGGTCGTATCCAAGCCAAAGGTGTAAAGTATCAATAAAAACCGATGAAAGTACAAAACCAACTACCGTTTTAATTCCAAACATTGGGCCTAAAACCCTTATACCAATAATGGTAAGCGGAATATTAAGCAGCAAACCAACAGTACCAATAGGAAAACCATCGGGCGCCCAAGAGAACATCCCTTTTGTGAGGTAATGGACAATAATACCAATACCATATACACCACCAGGGGCAATTCGGTGTGGGTCGATGAATAGAACAAAACCTGCTGCAAGAATGAACGATCCAACCAGTATTAAAGCATATGCTTTAAACCATTCCTTGCTGAATAGCTTTTCTTTGGTTACGTAAGTCATAATTATTTTTATTTTAAATTCTGTTGAAACGGTCAATTACCGTGTTGATTTTATTCACCACCACCTCCGGCTCAATACGGTTTAAGCAAGCGTAATCCTTTCGGAAACAGGGTTTATTCCCATAAATGGAGCATGGCCTGCAGTAAAGGTCAACCTGAACGGCACTTGTGGGGTTTTGCTTCCATCCGTAAAAGCCTGCATAGGGATGTGTAGCACCCCAAATGCTTACAACGGGGGTGTTTACTAACGATGCAAAATGCATGTTTGCTGAATCCATGCAAACCATTACGTCGAGGTTCGAAATTATCTTGAGTTCATTTAGAATGCTGTACTTGCGGGCAATGGAAATGGTATTTGGATATTTTTTCTCCCAGCCCTCAAGTATTTCTTGCTCTTTTCCACCTCCGCCTATTAGAATGATTTTATTGGTTTTTGATGCGGAAAGGATTTCAACAACTCGCTCCATTTTATCGAGCGGATAAATTTTTCCCTTATGTTTGGCAAAAGGCGCAATACCAATCCACCGCTTGTCCTTGTATCCAAGGTGGATTGTAATGTTTTCGGGTAATCGAGCCTCGCGGAAAAGATAATCAAACTCATCGTTGATTGTGTACCCGAGCCTAAGGAGCGCATCCATATAGCGTTCAGGGGTAGTTTTAAGTGGAACGAGCCGCTTATTCTTTAGCCTTACAAGTTTGCGCTTTTCGCTGCGCCCTTTATTGATAACAGATATTTTTTTCAGCCCCGAGAGTAAAAATAAGTTTCGGAGAATTTGGCTACGAATAACATTGTGAAGGTCGGCTAAAGCGTCGTACCTATCTATTTTACGGAGATCGGTGAACAATCGCCAAATTCCCAACAACCCCTTGTGTCGGCCATTGGTATTTGCCTCCACAAACAAAACGCCAGGAATTTGGTTAACTATATCGCGGGCAAATCCTTGCGATACAAAGGTAACCTGCACATTGGGGTGGTTTTTAACCAACGACCAAATTGCAGGCACGGTCATGGCCACATCGCCAATGGCGCTGAGCCTAACCACAAGTAGCTTTTTAGGATATCCGTTAACCTTTTTGCTGTTTTGCTCCATATAGTACAGGATTAAGCGATGGGTCGTTGTACATTTTCATCTGCTTGTAAACCTTCATGTACTTGCGCCCGTGCTCAATATCGTTGAGTAGCTGATCGATTGCGGTTGATAAATCGACCCGTTGCTCAAGCAGGGTGTTTAGTTTCTTTTGGCAGCTGTCGATATGCTCCTTTGAAACATCGGTTCGTTTAACCTCTTGCTCCATGTGGTAAATTTTTAGGGCAAGAATGGAGAGGCGATCAATTGCCCATGCCGGACTTTCAGTGTTTATTGTAGCGTTGGATTGAGGTTTGATGTCCTTATACTTTTCCAGAAAGTAGCTATCAATCATTTCAACCAAATCGGTTCGATCCTGGTTCGACTTATCGATACGGCGCTTTATTTTAAGTGCTTCAACGGGATCTATTTGGGGATCGCGGATTATATCCTCGAGATGCCACTGAACGGCATCAATCCAGTTCTTGGTAAAAAGCGAGAATTCAATGGTTCCTGGCTGGTAAGGAATGTTAGGTTGGGCATCAACATTATCCAGGGTGTGATAGTGCAGGGTGCAGTCCCAAAAAATTTTGTTGCAAAGTTGGCTGAAGCTCATATCAATCGGAGTTTTAATTAAACATCTAATTTACAAATATTTTACTAATCGGAATTCATTTTTACTATTCGGTAAAGCTTATCGGCTCTGCGCACTTTTTCTGGAACCGGAATAGAACATTTTACCCCTTTTGGTGAAAAATCTGCAGGTTTTTCATCGACCCGAAGTTCCTTTACCTCATATTCAATAACACCGGTTGTTGGGCCAATAATTAGAATTTTGTCGTTAAGGTAAAGCTCCGAGGCCTCAACGGTTATTTCGGCTACACCCAGCCTGGAGAAGTAGTTGGTTATTTTTCCTACATACTGTTTGCGTTCAGTGGCAATGTTGCCATAAGCCTTGCTCCACTCGCCTAGCCTGCGGCCAAGATAGTAGCCATCCCAGAAACCGCGGTTAAATACCGTAGAAAGGCGCTGCATCCAATTATCAACCTTTTCGGGCGTATAGGTTCCATTGCAAACCGATGTAACCGCCTCGTTATAGCATTGTGTTACCGTTTTAACATATTCAGGGCCTCGGGCACGGCCTTCAATTTTTAGAACTCTAACGCCCGCATCAAGAATTTTATCCAGGAAGTTAATGGTGCACAAATCCTTGGGCGACATTATATACTCATTGTCAATCTCCAGCTGTGCGCCAGTTTCATTATCGGTTACGGTGTATGAACGGCGACAAATTTGAAGGCAAGCTCCCCTGTTTGCCGACGAGTTAGCCTCATGTAAGCTTAGGTAACACTTTCCCGATATAGCCATGCAAAGCGCCCCATGAGCAAAAAGTTCTATTTTTATGGGATTGCCATTTGGCCCAGTAATATTCTGCGAGTGAATGTTTTGGTAAATAGTTTTTACCTGTTCAAGATTTAACTCTCGGGCTAAAACAACCACATCGGCCCATTGTGAGTAGAACTTTAGTGCCTCTGTATTACTAATATTCAGCTGTGTTGAAATATGCACTTCCATTCCCCTTTTACGGGCGTAAAGCATGGCAGCCTGGTCGGAGATAATAAGTGCGCTGACACCTGCTTCGGCGGCGGTGTCGATAATTTGATGCATGTAAGGAATGTCGCTATCGTAAATTACCGTGTTAACGGTAAGGTATGTTTTTACCTTGTTCTTTTTGCAAATGCGAACCACCTCCGGTAAATCGTCCACACTAAAATTTATTGACGATTTAGCGCGCATGTTGAGGTTTCCAACACCAAAGTAAACCGAATTTGCTCCTCCCTGTATGGCTGCCATGAGCGATTCAAAATTGCCCGCTGGAGCCATAACCTCAATGTCCTCGCGTTTTAGCATTTGCAATATTTTTTTGCAAAAATAGGAAAATTAGTTAGTGTTTACCCTAATTTAAAATTGTTTAGGGCATTGTGCATCCTTTTACCTAAAGTAGAATCCTATTTGGTTTCAACCAAATATCCCTTGGGGTCAACTGGGATACCCTTTATACGAACCTCGTAATGAAGGTGTGGTCCAGTGCTTCGACCGGTACTGCCAGTATAACCTATAACATCGCCTTTTCTTATAGGGCTCCCCTTGGAAACCGTTATTTTATCCAAATGGGCATAAACCGAGCTTGTTCCATCATTATGTTCAATTATGATATAATTTCCGTAGGTGCCGTTGAACTGGGCAAGCACTACTTTACCGCTCGATGCTGCATAAACTTCAGCCCCACGCCCCGAGCCAAAATCCACACCATTATGTTTAACAGGCCGACCTAGGGTTGGGTGAATTCTTACACCGAAAGGCGATGTAATTTTGGCCAGTCTTTTGGGTAAAGGCGTAAGTACCGGTATCCCATCGCGAGTGCCAGCCTCAGGTTTAAATGTTGATGACGACACTTCGGGCTTTTTATCTTCAACATTTACATTCTCAGCATCTGTTTTAACTTCTTCCTTTTTTGAAACTTCGGACTTGGTATTGGCTTCCACTTTTTCCTTTACCCTTTCGGGAATTTTGTATCCCAATGTTTTGGCAATTGTGTTTTCGTAATCAATGATATCCTGAACGGTTTGAGCCTTTTCGGGTTCCTTTTTCTCAACATAATGCTTCTTTAGCCCAGTCATTTCATTGTAGTAGTCCAGGTACTCCTGTTCCATTTTTTTTAGTTCAGCTTCGCGCTTTTGCTTGAAATCCTGAAAATCCTGTTCACGCTCCTTCTTAAATTTTTCAAAATCGGCTTCCAGCTGACTTTTAGTTTTGTTCTGTGCATTTGTGCTTATTATCAAAACATTAAGAAGTGCAACTAAAAAGATAAACCTTTTCATGGCCGATAAAGTTTTTGTTTTTATAACCATTCAATAACTTTGCCGAAATGGCAAAACAAAACCATAAAAATTTACTGAAAGCAGATAAGTACGTTTTGAAATTGGTCCAATCAGTTGTTAATAATACGGCAAAAAATTGATTTAAGAATAATTTTAACTAAGTATCTTAAGATATGAAACCTACACTTGTTATTTTGGCTGCTGGCATGGGTAGCCGTTATGGTGGTTTGAAGCAGGTTGATGCATTAGGACCCAATGGCGAAACAATCATTGATTACTCCGTGTACGATGCTATTCGTGCCGGTTTTGGGAAAGTTGTTTTTGTTATTCGCAAGAGCATTGAAAAGGATTTTTTGGAAGTTTTTGGTAACCGTTTCAGCTCCGATGTAAAGGTTGAAATTGCCTTTCAGGAACTCGATATGCTTCCGCAGGGTTTTAAAGTACCCGATGGCCGCGAAAAGCCATGGGGAACGGCACATGCAGTATGGGTAACCCGCCATTTAATTAATGAACCTTTTGCTGTGATTAATGCCGACGATTTCTATGGTTTCGACACCTTTAGGGTGTTAGCTCAGGAACTATCCAAACCTAACCTGGACAAGGGAAGTTACTTTATGGTTGGTTACAAGCTTGGAAACACCCTTTCGGAACAAGGCGCTGTTTCACGCGGAGTATGCTCAACCGATGAAAATGGATACCTATTAGATGTAGTTGAACGCACTCACATTGAGCGCGTTGAAGGCGAGGTAAAGTACAAAGATGAAAATGGAAATTTAGTAAAGGTTGATGAAGGCGTTCCCGTATCGATGAACTTCTGGGGTTTCACCACTGACTTTTTCGGCTACACCGAGAAACTTATGACCGACTTTTTCAGCAACCAGATTGGAAATGTTAAGGCAGAATTTTACATTCCCACGGTTGTAAACCGAGCCATTAAAGAGGGCATTGCCCGCTGTAAGGTTTTGGAAACCAAGGCGGAGTGGTTTGGCGTTACATATCCCGGTGATAGACCCATGGTTGTTAACCGACTTAAAGAGTTAACGGAAAAAGGAGTGTATCCATCACCTTTATGGAGTAAGTAAAAATTTGGTGTGTGATACTATTGATGTAGCTCATTTGGGCTAGATATTTTGCTCTTAGTTTTACTTTTGCTTTTAACCTTAAACCAAAACCTTACTGATATGTCGTTTGCAACAGTCGATTACATTGTGTTTATAGCCTATGCTTTACTTATAGTTAGTTTAGGCTTGTGGGTTTCGTTTCGTAAGCGCGATTCGGAAACCAACTCAGGCGATTACTTTTTAGCCGGTAGGGCGTTGCCCTGGTGGGCTATTGGTGCATCGCTAATTGCATCAAATATCTCCGCTGAACAATTCATTGGGATGTCAGGTTCAGGCTATGCAATTGGATTGGGAATTGCATCGTATGAGTGGATGGCTGCCTTAACGCTAATACTGGTAGCTGTTTTCTTTCTGCCCATATTTTTGGAGAAGAGGATTTTTACCATGCCGCAGTTTCTTGAGGTCCGCTACGATAAACGTGTTAAAACCGTAATGGCTGGCTTTTGGCTGCTGGTTTTTGTTTTCGTTAATCTTACCTCTATAATCTACCTTGGTGCACTGGCCATGCAGCGAATAATGGGTATAAATATGACCTACGCTATTATTGGTTTAGCCTTTTTTGCTGCTCTTTACTCCATTTATGGTGGCTTAAAGGCTGTAGCATGGACCGATGTTGTGCAGGTTGTTTTTCTTGTTGGAGGTGGTTTAGTAACAACATACTTTGCTTTAGATTACCTAAGCGATGGCCATGGCTTTATTGCTGGATTTAAAGCCTTACTCCAAAAGGCCCCCGAAAAATTTGATATGATTCTGGAAAAAGGCAAACTAATGATACCCGATGGGAAGGGTGGACAAAAGGATGCCTATATTGATTTACCTGGTATTAGCGTACTAATTGGCGGTATGTGGGTTGCAAACCTCTATTACTGGGGTTGTAACCAGTATATTATTCAGCGTGCCCTAGCTGCCAAAAGCATTAAGGAGGCACAGAGTGGATTGGTATTTGCTGCATTCCTAAAGGTTTTACTTCCACTTATTGTAGTTATCCCTGGGATTGTTGCCTTTGCATTACATGCCGACATTGCAAAGTCAGACGAGGCGTATCCTTGGCTGCTTCACAGTTTTGTTCCTACTGGAGTAAAGGGCTTGGCTTTTGCTGCATTGGTAGCGGCAATTGTAAGCTCATTGGCATCGATGATGAATAGTGTTTCAACAATATTCACTATGGATTTTTATAAAGAATATATAAACAAGGATGCCTCGGAACACAAACTTGTTACAGTTGGTCGTATAGCAGCCTTCGTAGCGTTACTAATAGCAGTATTCATAGCGCCTATGCTTTCAAACCTCGATCAGGCTTTTCAGTATATACAAGAGTTTACGGGATTTGTAAGCCCTGGCGCATTGGCAATTTTCCTAGCCGGATTTTTCTACAAAAAAGCAACAGCCAATGGTGCTTTAGGTGCAGCAGTTGGAACATTCGTGTTCTCGCTACTATTTAAGTTACTTCTACCAAACCTGCCCTTTATGGATAGGATGGGAATTGTTTTTCTAATTTGTTTAGCTATTATTTGGATATTTGCAATGATTGAGGGGAATAAGCAGCATGTAAAAGCTATAACAATTTCAAAGGAGCTCTTCTCAACGGGTAAGGGATTTAAGATAGGCTCAGCAATAATTATAGCCCTTTTGATTATTCTTTACGCTATCTGGTGGTAATTTTAATAATACAAATTTAAAAAGGGTACCAATTTTGGGTACCCTTTTTCATTACATATAACTAGAATTTATCTAGTATTTAGCTGATGACGATGTGCTGAAATACTTGACATCTTTACCTAGAATATCGCTTAACAGTACATCGGCAAGGCGACTAGTTCCAAACCGGAATAGTCCAGGATAAAGCCACTCCTGTCCTAGAACCTGCTCAACAATAGTATAGAAAAGCGCAGCATCGTAGGAGTTTGAAACTCCTCCAGCAGGCTTCATACCTACCTTGCGTCCGGTTTTTTCATGGAACTCCTTAATGGCTAAACACATTACGTAAACCGCTTCAGGGGTTGCTGCGGGTTCTAACTTGCCGGTTGAGGTTTTAATGAAATCGGCGCCAGCCTCCATGGCTAAGAACGAAGCGAGTTTTATGTCTTCAAGGCTTGGTAATGCGCCAGTTTCAAGTATGACTTTAACCTTGGCGTTCTCAGCCACCTCTTTAATTTGTTGAAGTTCGCTGAAAACGGTAAAGTAATCGCCCTCAAGGAAAGAACCTACCGATATCACCACATCGAGCTCATCGGCGCCTTGCTCAAGGGCCATTTCGCATTCGGATAGTTTAATTTCAAGGAATGTTTGTGATGCTGGAAAACCTGCTGCAACCGAGGCAATTTTTACGCTGGGCGCAGATAGATTTTCTTTTACTGCTGCCACAAGCGAAGGGTAAACACAAATGGCTGCAACGTTTGGCATTCCCGGAAACTGGTTGGGGAATTGGCTTACCTTTTCGGCAAAAAGTTTGCCTCGCTCATAGCCATCGGTTGTATTTAGTGTGGTAAGGTCAATCATGCTAAAGCAGCGCTTTAGAATCTCTACGTCGCCTTTACGTGACTGAGCAATATCCTTGAACTTATTGATTGCTTTTTCAACCTCGGCAGCTTCGACCTCAATGTTAAACTTGTCTTCGAACGATAAGTCCATAGCTTTCTATTATTAGATTGTGATTTTGTTGGCAAAGTTACAACAATTTGGTATTACCCTGGTGCCGTTCGCTATCGCGTTTGGTTTTCTTTTCAATACTTTGAAGAAGGGCTTGGGTAAGGTTAATACCGGTTTGGTTAGCAAGGCAAATCAGCACAAACAGTATATCGGCCATTTCGGGAGCAGGATCATGATCGGTTTCCCCTTCCTTGAACGACTGCTCGCCATATCTCCTGGCCATAATTCGGGCTAACTCGCCCACCTCTTCCATCAGCAGAGTCATGTTGGTAAGCTCATTAAAGTAGCGTACCCCTTTGGTTTTAATCCAGTTGTCAACCAGTTTCTGAGCATCGTCGAGTGTGAGCTGTGTCATAAATCTTTATTTTTTGAGTCGATAATAATGGTTACCGGGCCGGAATTTACTAGGCTAACATCCATCATTGCTCCGAACACACCACGTTCAACTCTTTTACTGGTTGCGTGCTCCAGCATCATTATAAACTTTTCATATAGCGGAATAGCAATATCCGGGGGGGCAGCCTGTACGTACGATGGCCGATTGCCTTTTTTGGTTTTTGCATGAAGGGTAAACTGGCTTACAACCAGTATTTGACCGTTCACATCCATAACGCTGAGGTTCATGATGCCCTCGGCATCGTTAAATATTCGCAGGCGGACAATTTTACCAACCATCCATTCCAAATCCTCTTCAGTATCGGAATGTTCAAAACCAGCTAGAACCAGAAGACCGTTACCAATTAAACCGGTTAAGTTTCCGTTAACCGAAACGCTAGCCTGACTTACACGCTGTATTACAACTCTCATTGGACACTAAACAAATATGCCCCGCTAAGTTACTAAAAAACAAATTGAAGATTGATTTGTTATTACTGTGTAACTTTAAACAAAAAGAACATGAAGTTTTTAACATTACTAACAGCACTCCTAGTTAGCACAACAGTTTGGTCACAGGAGTTTATTGCCGATGCGAGTAGTTCCACCCTGAAATGGAATGCCAAAAAAGTAACTGGTGAACATTACGGCAAAGTGAAGCTTAAAGAGGGCAAATTGGTTATCAGAGATAACCAGATTGCTGGCGGAAATTTTGTTATCGATATGGAATCGATAACTTGTGACGATTTAGAGAGCCCAGAATGGAACAAAAAGTTGATTGACCACCTAAAGTCCGACGATTTTTTTAGCGTTGGAACATACCGGGTTGCTCTCCTTGGAAATGTTAAGTCAGATAAGTTTAATGGCGATAAGGCCAAAGTAACAGCCGATTTAACTATCAAGGGTATTACAAAGCCAATCACCTTTGAGGTAATTAAAAAGGGAAATGTGTACACATCAACCATTACCGTTGATCGCACCCAGTACAATATTCGTTATGGATCCGGAAAATTCTTTGAGGGATTAGGTGATAAAATGATTTACGACGAGTTTACGATTGAAGTAAAGCTGGTTGTGAAATAAAAATCATTTCAGAAGAAAGTTCAGATAAATATAAATGGCAGGCAAAGTTGCTATACTCAGTATGGTGGAGACAAACAGATTACCCGCAGCAAGCTGGTAGTTTCCACCATACCTTCTGCTCATTACCACTATTATTGTTTGGCAGGGCATAGCCATTTGCATTACAAGAACAATAAAGGCTTCGCTCGAAATTTGCAGGTTGAAAAATCGGAATATCCATAGGTAAATAAAGCCCAAAAAAACTGGTAATAAAATCAACTTATTGAGGCTAAGCAGGTAAATACTTTTATGGCTTACGGATTTACGAATACCCAACCCCATAAGCAAAGCCCCAATGTAAACCATTGATAGGGGGCTGGTAGCCTTACCCAATCCACTCAGGGCATCTATTAAAAACGCTGGAATTTTTATGCCAAAGGCAGTAATTGTAAAGCCAATTAGCAAGGCAAAGGTGTTGATGTTAAGCAAACTTTTTAACCCCGATTTTGCTTGACCAGCACTTAGCCTGTATATCCCGTAGGTGAAAGTAACCGAGTTTGAAGCAAGCTGGTATGCAGCTGCATAGAATATTCCAATTCCTCCTGGGAAAAGAGCATCAAAGAGCGGGTAGCCCAAAAACACAATATTCCCAAACATGGTGTGAAGGCTATGAACCGTAGTGTCTGCTGGGTTCAAGCCCTGGAGGCGTGCCGAAACGGTTCCAGCAAAAAGAGCGATTGCCAGGTTAACAAAGGTAAAACCAAACACCAGTAAACCGTTGATAAGCAGGGTGGGGTTACTGTCAATTTTAGCAAAAGTTGAAAAAATCAGGCAGGGAAGGGTAATGTCGATAATGAAGCGCGACAGGAAGTCTTTGGCTTCGTCCTTAATGATTCCGAAGTAGGAGCCCAAAGCGCCCACTACCATTAAAACGCCAAAAATTAGTAACTGGTGGATAATTACCTCGGAGCCCATATAGCGGTTTAAAACTTCACAAATGTACGTAAATGTGTTTATGTAAAAAAAATAGTTATTTGATGAAAAAGTATTGACTTTTATATAGCTGATGTGTAACTTGGTAAAATAATATGCTTTAAACGTAAAAATTTTCACCATACAGTAGGCCAATACCTTGCAACGAAAAAAAAAATACTTAAAATTGCGGTTGATATATTTAATGTTTAACCCTAAATAGTTAAAAAACAAAGGAAACATCTTAATTTGTCTTGTGATGAAGTCAAAGAAAGATTTTCGGAAACCCGTAAAGAACGATTCTTTCGATTCCGACGAGTTAAAGAGAGCCAAAAAGTTGAAACCCGTTAAAAAGGAGAAGAATTTGAAGCGCTCTTTTTATGAAAAGATTGATGAGTTTGAAGATCTGGACGATTACGATTTGAAAGACTCTTTGGATGAATACTATGATGACGATGCCTATGACGAAGAAGAAGATTACTAAAAAATAAAATAAAATTAAGGCTGAACCTAGGGTTCAGCCTTTTTTTGTTGTATGGATTATTGTTTTAACCTTTAATCACACTTTTATCCTTAACGTAAACCGGGCGCTCAATGGCTTGGTCAAGGGAAATAAAAGTTTCTGTTCTTGAAATACCAGGGATATTCTGAATGGTGTTAACCAACACGTCCATCAGGTGCTCGTTATCGCGGCAGAAAATTTTTAGTAAAAGGGCATATTCCCCTGTGATAAAATGGCACTCCACCACCTCGGGCATCATTTTAAGAGCCTCAATTACTCCTGCGTAAAGATTAGTGGATACAAGTTGTACCCCAACAAAAGCGCAAACATCAAAGCCTAGCGCTTTGGGTTTAACAACCATTCGCGAACCGGCAATAATACCGGCATCTTCCATTTTCTTAACCCGTTGGTGAATAGCGGCTCCCGATATTCCACATTCACGAGCAATTTCCAAAAAAGGCATTCGTGCATTCTTAACCAAGTACGACAGTATTTTTTGGTCAATTGCATCAACCTTGTAATTTTCAGCCATAGAAGTTACAATATGTAATTAAAATTGGTATAAAAATAATGCAATGATAAAAAAAATACAAGAAATGTTACAAACTTTTACATGTTTTTCCTCATGTTTGGTGGAGTGAAAATAAAAAAAGGGGAAGAACTCCCCTTGTAGTGGCCTTACCAGGACTCGAACCTGGATCTAAAGTTTAGGAAACTTCCGTTCTATCCCTTGAACTATAAGGCCAAATTGCTCGGCAAAGATATTACTTAATTTATTTTTTTGCAACAGGTTTGCGATTGTTGGTTTAGAAACTCTACTCTGAAATTACTACAGTTTCTTGGTTGTTGTCCAGGTTAACCAGGCGATAGCTCATTTCGCCCATGCCTAACGTTTTAGCATACTGAATTTGCCTGTAACCGCTTACACGGTTAACTTCCAGGAATGGATCTGCGCATCCGTGGGCTTTAGCCACGAGGTCGTGGCTTGCTTTTTCAATGGCTACAATGTCAGTTGATGCCAAAATACCAATGTTTGGGACAAAAGGCTTTCCGGGGTTTCGGGAGCAATCGCACGATGTTGATATATCGACCAAGACATTTATGAAAACCATTTTTTTATGACGGTCGTAAATTGCCTTAGCGTATTCAGCAAGTCGCTCACAGAATACAGTTTGAACATCTACGTCGCCTTTAGGGTAACGTAATGCTTTATTTGGGCAAACATCAATGCATTTTCCACATCCGGTGCACTTATCTACATCAATCCAAATAGGATTAGTTGAAATAGCATTTGCCGGGCATTGCTGTGCGCAGCTATCGCAGTTGGTACAGCGATCCCTATCGCATACAGGGTAATTGTTCCTGTGCATGGCCAGTTTCCCTCGAGGGGTTGCAAACCCCATCGATATATTTTTAATGGCTCCACCAAAGCCAGCTGAACCATGACCTTTAAAATGTGAAATTATTAGGAATGAATTGTACTCATCAATATTTTTCCCGTAGTAAAACTTATTGAAGTGTTTACATCCGGGTACATTTTCAATTACAAGTTCCCCTTTATCATCTAAAATATCGATAGGTGCATAGGTAAATCCATGTTGTTTGGCTAGCGCAATATGGGTTTCGGTTTTTTGTCGCGGACTTTTATATAATACATTGGTTTCAATGAATGTTCCCTGGCAGTCGAGAACAATATCCTTAAATAGTTCCGGTTTAACGTAATAGGTATTGCCTTCTTCGCCAAAATGAACCTTTACGCCTACTTTCCCTTCAAGGTTTTTGGAAATCTGTTTATAAACCTTCATGAACCCCTCCGGTGTAATATCCTTGGTGAAGTAAACGGCTGGTTCATGGTTTGACTTTGAACATGATAACAGGAAAAGGGCAGGTATTAACAGGCGGACTAAGCTTCTCATATCATTTTATTTTTGATGAAAAACAAACTTAATAAAGCAATCACATTCAAAATTAGTAATTTAATGCAAGTGGTTAATAAACAAAAGGATGTTTAATCATAATTGATATTTTTTCTAAATAAAAAAGGGCGAAAAATATCGCCCTTTTTTGGTGAGAGAATTGTTGCTCTTACTTAAAGCCCTTTAAAACAGAGCGGCGTGCACTATCCTGCTGGGCAGGCAGCATGCCACGGCTCGGATATATATTTTTTTCCCAGTCGCCGTACATGGGGTTAGGCAGAACTATAAATCGGCTTCCGAATTCATTTTTGAATTTCTCCACGGTGGGTGTACCCCAGCTATCGCTTCGGTCTTCAAAAACCTCTGAAAAATCGTTAAGGTTATCGCCAATAAGCAGAACTATTTCATAGTTTTCCATTACCTTTTCGCGACGAGCTTTTTTGCTACTCTCATTGTCCCTGAGAATTATGAACTCTGGTTTTGCAAAGGCAAAACCCAGCGAATCGAGGTTGCGAAGGGTAGCGTCAAACTCGTTTACCTTTCGGTTGCTGATGTAGAAAATTGGAATGCCCAACGAATCGCAAAGCTTGCTGAACTCAATGGCACCCGGGGTGGCTTCGGCCCTGGCAAGTTGGCTCCACTCGTTCCAGAACTCGCTCGAGAACTCTTTGTTATCAATTATTTCCTGTGCCTGGAATGGTACATTGTTTAACATGGTCTCATCAATATCAACCACTACTGCTTTAGGTTTTGCAGTTTTTAGCTTCGAATACTGTTTCAACCTTTCCCCGGCAATATTGAAGCCTTGGTAGTACAGGGCTTTCATTTCGGGGGAGTTTTGGTACCAGATGGTGGCGTAAATCAGGTGATCCTGATTAAAGTTTTCCTTTTCGGTTTTTGTTTTACAGGAGATTAACAGCAAAAACGCAAATGCTGCCAGCAGCAAAGTTTTGATTTTCATAGCCTTGTTATTTAGATTGATAGAATTAACGTTACAATGAAAGGCACCAGTATGGTAAGTATAATTCCATGAATAAGCGATGGAATGGCATACTCTTTTCCCGATGCTCTTGAAATTATTGGCAATGTGGTGTCCATGCTTGTGGCTCCCCCCGAGCAGATTGGTGCAACTTTCCCAAAATAGATTGCCATAAGTGGTGCCAGCAGCAGGGTAATAATTTCGCGAATTACATTCGATAGCAAAGCAACAACACCAAGTGCATCGCTATGGTTGTTCTTGATAATAATACTTGAAAGGCTGTAATAGCCATACCCGGCTCCAACAGCCATAAGCTCCTTAATTGAGTATCGTGTAACGAAAATTGATATGAACCAAACCCCAATAGCTGTACCAATAATTGTTGCTAGGGGTATCAGCAGGATTTTTAGATTCATACTTTTGAGAGCTTGAAGCGATCGGGTATCGGAACCTATACTAATTCCTACCAAAAACATAAGCAGGTAAAGCGACAGAGAGCTGTAGTCAACGGAACTAAGCCATTCATTAACTGGCGCATATCGACCAACAATCAACCCCAGCGTGAAAAATGAAAGTATTGTTAAACTCCCTTTCAACTTTAATCGTTTTTAAAAAACAATTTGAACACTACAAACCCCGTTAGAATACTTCCGATTATAGCACCTATTGAGACTATTAGGGCCACAATACCAAGCGTACTCAAGGAGTTCATAATTTGTTCGTTTGAACCTATACTAACGCCCATCATGAAAAGAAGCAGGTATATGGCATAAGTGATAAGTTTCTCATTACCGGAAATAAAACGCTGCTTTGCTCTTAAAAGAAAACCAAGCAACATACCCCCAGCCATTATGCTTACAACCGTAATCAAATCATCAAAAATTTTGGCAATAATAGCAATAAATGTGATAAATTTGATATGAACAGGAAACGGTAGGATTTGTTTATAACTAAAATCGATATAAAATGTACCCCGACTACCACATGCATACCAACTTTTCCGACGGACATCATACTCACGATGAAATGGTTTATGCGGCAGAGGCATCAGGGATTTACGAAATAGGTTTCACGGATCATATATCGCTTAAACCTATTGGCTGGGCAATGGATTTGGGAAGAGTTCCTGAACTGATTGATACAGTAAATCGTATTCAGCACAAATCCAATTCAGTAACCATTCGGTTTGGAGCCGAGGTGGATTATATTCCCAATTTGGTTAATGAAACCCGAGGTGTTTTACAATCTATTCCCTTGGATTATACCATTGGTTCGGTTCACTTTATTGATGATTGGAATTTTGATACCGATATTAACGGTTACCAGGGCATTGATATTGATGATTTTTACCGCACCTATTTCAAACTTGTTAGCGAGGCAGCACAAACCGGGATGTTCGATATTATTGGCCATGCCGATTTAGCAAAAAAATTTGCAGTTTACCCTACGTTTAAGCTGCAGAAAATTTACGAAAGGTGTGCACAAATTTTTAGCGATTGCGGTGTGGTGGTTGAGCTCAATACCAGCGGAAAAAATAAGCCCTGTGCCGAATTTTACCCATCGGTCGATTTTCTCGAAATCCTTCATCACTACCGGGTGCCCATTACCCTGGGTAGCGATGCTCATGTTGAGCAAAACATTGGGCAGTACTTTGATGAGGCCGTTAACCTCCTTAAATCGTTAGGATACAAGGAAATAATTACCTTTAACCAACGAAAACGGATACCAATCAATATTTAGCTTTGATAACAGCCTACTAATTCATAGTTTTGCTCAAACATAACACGGCAATTTATTGCTGTATACCTTTAACCCGATGAGCAAAATTGAAACCGATTTCCTAATAATTGGGTCAGGCATAGGTGGGCTGAGTTTTGCCCTAAAGGTAGCCGACCATGCAAAGGTCATAGTTGTTACTAAGGATAGATTAGACGAAACCAATACAGCATACGCGCAGGGGGGCATAGCCGCTGTAACGTACGACCCCGATACTCCCGAAAAGCATATACACGATACCCTCGTTTGTGGCGATGGCCTTTGCAACGAGGATGTTGTTCGCATAGTGGTTAACGAAGCCCCTTCCCAGATTAAGCAGCTTATTAGCTGGGGTGTTAAGTTTGACCGAAAGCCCAACGGTCAGTACGATTTGGCTCGTGAGGGCGGGCACTCGGAGCACCGTATACTACACCACAAGGATAATACCGGCGCGGAAATACAAAAGGTTTTAAGCAACAAGGTAAGAAATCATCCCAACATTGCCGTTTACGAGAATTACTTTGCTGTTGAAATAATCACCCAGCACCACCTTGGACAGGAGGTTAAACGGGGAAATCCTGATATTACATGTTTCGGAGCTTACGTACTAAACCTTAAAACACAGGAGGTACACACTTTCCTGAGCCGAGTAACTGTTTTGGCAACTGGTGGAACTGGCAATATTTACAACACAACTACAAACCCTCCTGTTGCCACAGGCGATGGCATTGCCATGGTTTACCGGGCAAAGGGACAAGTTGAAAATATGGCCTTTGTGCAGTTTCACCCCACATCGCTTTACAATCCGGGCGAACGCCCCTCGTTCCTTATAACCGAAGCCATGCGAGGGTTTGGAGGTGTGCTTAAAACCATCGATGGTAAGGAATTCATGCAAAAGTACGACCCTAGGGGGTCGCTTGCACCGCGCGATATTGTTGCCCGAGCCATTGATAACGAGATGAAGGTTAGGGGCGAAGACTATGTTTACCTTGATGTTACCTTCAAGGAACCAAAGGAGATAATTGACCATTTCCCAAACATTTACCAGAAATGCTTATCGCTTGGCATTGACATTACAAAGGATATGATACCTGTTGTTCCTGCTGCACATTACATGTGTGGTGGTATTAAAGTCGATACTAATGCTCAATCAACCATAAAAAGGCTTTACGCAGTAGGTGAATGCTCATCAACCGGTTTACATGGTGCCAATAGGTTAGCCTCAAATTCGCTTATTGAGGCAATTGTTTATGCACATCGTGGTGCACAACATTCCATGGAACACTATAAGAGCTATGAAATAAACCGCTCTATACCCGAATGGGACTACGAGGGAACAATTCATAACGAGGAGATGGTACTTATCACTCAGAGCTACCGTGAGATGCAGCAGATTATGAGTAGTTACGTGGGAATTGTTCGTTCAAACCTCCGCTTACAGCGAGCATTAACTCGCCTGGAAATACTTTACCGTGAAACCGAGGAGCTCTACAAGAAATCAATTCTTACCCAAAAACTATGCGAACTCCGGAATATGATTAACGTTGGTTACCTCATAATAAAATCGGCTCAGGAAATGCACGAGAGTAGAGGGCTACACTACTCAATTGATTATCCAAAGCAAAAAGGGCAGGAGTTTTAGGATATCTGGGTTAATTAATTTTACCCAGACCTATTATTTTACTGCATATCTATCTGTAAACAACGGCCAAAATAAACTCTCATTACTATTTAAGAGTCTTTTAAGTGCTTGTTAAATAAGCAGTAGCACTTATTTTTTTGAACTTTTCACTCCTGTGTATTGTTTATAAAAAAAATTCAGGAATCATGATTAGGATAATTATTACATCATTAGCCACAGCGATATCAGTACTTTCAATGGCACAGAATACTCTTTTAACACAAAGGGTAACGGAACTCAATTTTTACCAATTGCCTTACCAATACGCAGCTCTAGAGCCAGCAATTGATGCCCTAACCGTTGAAATTCACTACAGCCGTCACCACAAGGCTTACTTCGATAATTTTTTAAAGCAGGCTAGTGATTTAAAGCTGACCGAAAAATCGCTTAATGAAATTTTTGCAAAAGTGTCCGAGTACCCTGCTGGAATTAGGAATAACGGAGGGGGATACTATAACCATGTACTTTACTGGGAAATACTAAAACCTGGGAATCGAAAGGGTTTGAGCCCAACCCTAAACAAAGCAATAGCCGATGAGTTTGGTTCAGTTGAAAACCTTATTGCTCAAATGAACGATGCTGCACTAAAACGTTTTGGTAGCGGTTGGGCCTGGCTTGTGGTCGATGGCAATGGAAAGCTCAAAATTGGCTCTACCCCCAATCAGGATAATCCGCTAATGGATGTGTCCGATTTTAAAGGCATCCCCCTTATAGGGATAGATGTTTGGGAACACGCTTACTACCTTAAGTACCAGAATAAGCGAGCTGAATACGTTAATAACTTTTGGAGCCTTATAAACTGGGAAGTTGTATCGGAGCTATACAATGAAGTGGTTAAGAAAAAGTAATTTTTCTCCCAAAAAAAATGCAACCCGGTAAAGGTTGCATTTTTTACTTTCTACCAACCGGCATTTCAAGCCATCTTTCAAGGGTGAAATAGATACTATCGCGCAACGGTTTTGGGAAATCCTTAATGCGGGTTGAGTGGCTACCTGACGGGCAAACCATTTTAACTGCATTGGTTTTTGTCCCGGGGTCAACTGCGGTTGAACTCCATGCGTCGTTCTGTCCGTAAATGTAAAGCATGTAGTTGCCCGAATCCCTTACCCACCTGTAAACATCGAGCATGGCTGAAGAGTCGTAGCTCACCGTGTGACCCTTAGGAAGGGTAAACTCAAAGGTGATATTTTTTTTATCGGGGAGGTAGTTCCTGAATGGCTCTATGTTATAGCCATACATTCCTATTTGGGTCATTGCCTGATAGAAGAATGGCCTTACCTTTTCTATCTCTTTTTCCTCGAAAAAGGTAAAGGGATTTACCTTAGACCAATGCTCAAATAGAACCGAAGGCTGTGAGTTGCCTGCAGGGATATCGGAGCAGCTATACCCCCATTGCCAAAAGGCAAACTCATATTCAAGTACGCTTAAGTCGTAAGAACGACTAATTCCCATGGTAAATTGCCACTTGTTTTTTTGAGCAAGGCCCTCGAACATTGGGAGTAAGGTGTTCTTATTCCTAAAGAGAGCAATTTGAAATTCTCTAATTTTTTTTCGGCATTCGGCAGAGCCTACCTTGCTAAGGAATTCGTAAACACGTTTATCTTCACATGAAAAGTTAAGTGGAGCCACGTAAGGAACGCTAACATCAACGTCGTTTGGGTAAAACCTGCGGTGGAAAATGGTGGCCTGTCCGCTCTTGCTTATGCCAGTCGAAATCCATTTCCCCTGGTAGTGGGGTTTAAATGCCGATATTACGGTATGCGCATCGGCTGCCGCCTGGCGTATGTTGAGGTAGCTCCATGGTATGGAATCCGCTGGCCTGCTTTTTGAAAAGAACCGATGTTCAATGGTTAGCTGATTTGCTTCCAGAATGCGGGTAAGTTCATTGGGGCGGGAGGTGTACATAGTATACCCGTCAATTACTACCACCATGGGACGCGTAAAGCTTCGGTGCGAATAGTATGCCCTTAATGGAAATTTTTCGCTATTATGGTTATTGTGGTCAAGCGGAACGCTAAACCATACCTCGTATGTTGTTTGAAACAAGGGGTCGTTATCAATCACCTTAAAACTATCGACAATAGGTATTGATTTAAGAACTTGCTCCGCAACGGGGTTTTGCCGCTGAAAAGCCAATAGGAACAAGCAAATAGTAATCAAAAGCAAGAGGGGTGAGAAAATTCGCTTCATAACTGTTTGTGTAAGGTTCAACTAAAATAATACTTTACAATGATTCATGCTCAGTTCTTCGTATAATTTCGTTTTGCAGGGCTTCGCCCAAATCGTTAAAGTAGTCGGAGTAGCCAGCAACGCGAACAATCAGGTCGCGGTATTTTTCTGGATGTTTTTGCGCATCGCGTAGGGTATTGGCGCTCACCACGTTGAATTGAATGTGGTGTCCATCGAGCTTAAAGTAGCTGCGTATTAGCATCACAAGCTTATCAAGGCTTTCATCGGTGCTGAAAAACGAGGGCGAGAATTTTTGGTTAAGAAGCGTTCCTCCTGTTTTAATATGGTCAATCTTGGAGCACGATAGGATTACTCCGGTAGGCCCTTTGCGGTCAGCACCCTGAACCGGGCTAATCCCTTCGCTCAGCGGTTCAAAGGCCTTCCGGCCATCGGGCATAGCACCAATTTTGCTCCCAAAGTAAACGTGGCTGGTGGTGGGTAACATATTTATGCGAAATACCCCACCACGGTATGTTGGGCGTCCGTTTACAGCCTTGTAAAAACTATTAAAAACCATTACTGCATGCCTGTCGGCATACTCGTCGTTGTTTCCCCACTTTGGGGTTTCATAAATCAGTTTATAGCGTAAATCATCGTAACCATCAAAGTTTGATGACAATGCGAACAACGTCTCTTTCATTCCAACGCTGCCGTCTTCGTAAACGTGTTTTCTAATTGCGGTCAGATTATCGGTGATACTTCCTAGTCCAACCCCCTGAATATAGCTTGTGTTATAGCGGGCTCCTCCAGCGTTATAGTCGGTTGCGTTGGCAATGCAATCGTCAATAAGTAGCGAAAGAAATGGAACAGGCATATGCATTGCCCAAAGTTTTTCAACTACTAGGTTGCCTTCAATTTTAATGTCGATAAAGTAGTTAAGTTGGCGTTCAAAGGCTTCGTAGAGATCTTCAAATGAATTAAAGTTTTCGGGATTTCCTGTTTCCAAGCCAATTTTTTTGCCAGTTAAAGGGTCAACCCCATTATGTAGAGTGATCTCAAGAACCTTGTTAAGGTTGAAGTAACCGGTTAGGAAGTATGCCTCGGTTCCAAAGGCTCCGGTTTCAACGCAACCACTTGCCCCACCATTGCGCGCATCGGTAAGCGATTTGCCTTGGCTGAGTAGCTGCTGAACAATGGCATCGGTATTGAAAAACGAGGGTTGACCAAACCCTGTCTTGGTTATTTTTACGGCTCTCTTTACAAACCTATCAGGGTTTTTCTTACTTACCTGAACCATGCTACTGGGCTGAAGTAAGCGCATCTCCTCAATCACATCGAGTATAATGTATGTAAGTTCGTTTACTGCATCGGAACCATCCTCTTTAACTCCGCCAAGGTTTATAAGCGCAAAATCGGTATATGTGTTACTTTCCTGTGCAGTAACACCCATTTTGGGAGGCGATGGGTGATTGTTAAACTTAACCCAGAAAGCCTGCAGAAGCTCAATGGCCTGCTCCTGGGTAATGGTCCCGTTTTCGATATCCCGACGGTAAAAAGGGTATAAGTGCTGGTCCAGCCTACCCGGGTTGAATGAATCCCAGGGATTAAGTTCAGTTATTACACCAATATGAATAAACCAGTAATGCTGAAGCGCCTCGTGAAAGCTTTGGGGTGCATGAGCAGGCACCCTGCGGCAAATGACTTCCATTTTTTGCAGTTCGGCCTTCCGGTTTTCATCGGTTTCCTTTTCAGCCAGTAGATGTAGGGTATCAGCATAACGATTGGCAAAGCCAATTATGGCATTTGCTACAATTCGCATGGCCTCCAACTCATTAACTTTTTCCTTTGTATTTGCTTCTTGTTTAATGCGTTTAAGCGATGAATCGATGTCGCTAATCAGGTCGAGCATTCCCTTTTGGAATACCTTTTTACCCGATACCGTATGTCCAGGTGCCCGTTGCTCCTGAAACTCAGTAAACACACCTGCGCTATAGGCCTGATGCCATTCATTGCTTAGCGAAGCAAAAATTTTTTCACGTAAGGTTTTACCTGTCCAGTAGGGTATAATTATATTGCGATAAGCTTCACGTGTTTCTTCATCAACCCTAAACGAAACCTTAGGACGGGAATTAATAATCTCCAAATCGTCGAGGCTATGCAGGCAAACCTCAGGGTAGGTTGGTGCAGCCTTGGGTGCGGGTCCACGCTCGCCAACTATAAGTTCCCCTGGGTTAATACAAATCTTCTTGTTAAGCATTACATGCTCAAAGGCTCTTGCCCTCTGAAGGGGAATGGGCAAAGTATTGTCGGCATTTTTGTAGAATTCGGTAACCAGTAAGGCTCGCTCAGCCGAGAGTGTGTTAATGGCATCGAGGCTTTGCTTGCGTAATTGTTGTATTCGTTCGGTCATCATATTGTAAAAGTTTTTTTGTTTATCCTCCAATTGTTACAGGAATATCTAAATCATTAAAAAGTGATTTGATTTCGCCAAGCTGATAGGCCGTGTATGGCTTAAGATCTTCAAGCTCGTAAGGTAAATTCATTCTGCTATACTTATCCTTAGCCATATGGTGGTAGGGAAGTAAATCGATACGCTTAACGCATCGCAACGGTTTTACCATTGATTTAATGGCCTCAAGATTGAATAGGTCATCGGTTATGCCAGGAATAAGCGGGATTCTGATAATAGTTGGCGTATTGTTTTGCTCAACTAAGGAAAGATTTTTTAAAATCACCTGGTTTGATTGACCAGTGTAATATTCATGCTTTTGGGGTGAAACCAATTTCAAGTCGAACAGGAAAAGGTTAGTGTAGGGAAAAATAAGGCTAAAAACCTCATTTGATGCAAAACCGCAGGTGTCAATTGCTGTGTGAATACCGTTTGCCCGGCAAAGCTTAAGGGTATTTAGTAAAAACTTTGGTTGCATTAGCGGTTCGCCACCCGAGAAGGTTACCCCTCCCCCCGATTCGTCGAATATTGGGATGTGGGTTTTTACTTGGTCAAAAACCTCTTCGGAAGTCATGTAACTACCAATAGTTTCGGATAAGTTGTACTCCTTACCATCGAGTTTGGTTGTTCGTTGAACCTTTTCCGGTTCATGTTTTTGACTTTCGGGGTTGTGGCACCAAACACAGCGCAGTGGACAACCCTTAAGGAAAACAGTAGTTCTAATTCCAGGACCGTCGTGAACCGAAAAATGTCGAATATCAAAAATTAACCCTTTTTCCATTAGAAAAAATTAAATGATTGAATGTCAACTAAAGGGATTAGCGTTCTAATCCTTTTGAAAATAGATATTGGAAAAAGGAAAATCAGCAAATCCAGCAGGCAAAAAGACCCTTGCCGTTGTTGTGGTAAAGCGTATGTAGCGGTTTGCTGCTCATGTGTGCTACTTAGTCATTTCCAAACAAAAATAAGTTTTTTTACACCGAAATGCAATGAGAAAAGTCAGTTTAAAGATAATCTACCCTTAAACCCTGAACACTTTATCGTTGTAGTATTTAAACTTTTTGGAGAATCAACATAAAGTATTTTTCTTCAAAACTTTATTCAATGTCGTTTAGTTAACAAAAATATACATGACTTTCATCCTGCGCGCAGCGAATGATCTCTATTCGACCCCATAAGATGTTTTGCTAACGCTCAACATGACAATAGTTTCACGTACAACGCTTCCAGCCCCGTAGGGGCGTAATATTTGTAACACTATGATTATTCCAACATGTATAGCGATGCACGCAATGCTTTTTCCAAAGAGCAAGGGAAAAGTGTTGCATCGTATCAGAAAAGCGTGGCAAAGAGCGGTTTTTATGTTCTTTCTTGTCTTGATACAAGAAAGAACCAAAGAAAATCAAGGCTGAAAAGCCCGACCCGATGGGTACCCCGCGGGTGGAACTGCCACGCGATACTATTCGTCACGCCTTAAGCGTGGCTCATGTGGTATCGCTTACTTAGCCCACCGCAACGTTCCACCCCCGACCCATTGCCGGGTCAGGCTTTTATGCCTCTGCTTATGTCATTCTGTGTTGGCTGAGGAATCTCATTAATATATAGGGATGAAAGCACAAAGAGATGCTTCGACTTGGCTCAGCATGACAAAGGGAGTGAGGGAGCCAATGGTGTTGTCATTCCGAGCTAGTCGAGGAATCTTCTTCAAGTATACAGCGACCAGCCCTGTAGGGGCGAAACATTTTTAACCCCATGTCTACTCCCACATGCATAGCGATGCACGCCATACATATGCCGCAAGAGTGAAACGTTGCATCGCAACTGAAGAGCATGGCAAAGAGCGGTTTACAAAAAAGCAACAAGGATTCAAGGTAAAGAGATGCTTCGACTAGCTCAGCATGACTAGGAAGCAGAAAGAAAGATAGGGTTTTTGTCATCCCGAGCAAAGGCGAGGGATCTCTTCAAAGGATTGAAGAGAAAAGAGCAATGAGATACTAAGGCGATGTCTATCCCCATAAATCGGGACTCACTACGACAGTGTGATGTTTCGCTTGCGTGCAACAAGACAAATACCCTTAACTAAACGACATTGAAATTTTATTAAAAAGAAAGCTGCCGAAACTTTACCTTTATGAAAAAATTAGTATTTGATTGATCTTTTTTTAGTTAACATTGTTAAATAAATTAACAGCGTTAATTATATTTGTATAAAATTCGGTAAATCGATGCGGAATAAACTCCTTAAAGAGAAGCGGATGCGTGGCTACTTCATCGAAGCGGCTAAGGAAATCCTTAAGGGGGAGGGCATCGATAGTATGAGCGTTCGTAACATAGCCGACCAGGCTGGCTACTCCTATGCAACCCTATATAACTACTTTAAGGATGTTACCGATGTAATCAACGAGTGTATAAATGACTTTGCAGAAGAGTGTCAGGAGTATGTTGATGATAAAACCCGAAACCTGCCCGATGGGCCTGAGAAGCTTAAAGCCATAATAAAAAGCTATGTGGGATACTTTTTGGAGTACCCCAGCATTTTCGATGTTTTTTTCCTTGAAAAAATCAATAAGATTGAAAAGAAAAGGGACACCTCGCAGCTAATTGTTACACTTCTTGAGCGGTTATGTAAGCCACAATGGAACTACCTGATTAATAATGAGTTCATATCGTCGAGTAGTGCTGAGAAGGCAATAACAATTCTTCGGTACCAGATTCCGGGCATGCTTTTATTCTACCTAAACAGGAGCAACCCCGACAGTCCTAAGGAATTCTACTCGCTAATTGATAACCAGCTCGATAAGTTAATTCGATTTGAAATACCAACCCGTACCACACAAACATTTGAGGAAGTAGTGCTAAAATTTATTTTCGATGGCACTTACCTTGGCGAAAACTATTATTTCTTTATTCATTATACCCGCGAAAAGCAGGTAGTTGATTCAATTCTTAAAACTGGTTTCAAGTATATTGAATCGTTCCATAATTCAGCAGAACAAATTATTGATGACAAGCTCGACTTTCTTTATAAGCATAACATTTATAAACCCTACGGGAATTTTATAGTGGTTATAGGGATTTCGAGAAATATTTTTGATAAGTATGCACAGCTAATTCGTAGCAAGGGTATTAATACCTATATCGAAAATATATTGTGCGACACTGCCCCGGAATTTGACGATGAGGCTGAGGAATATAGGTACACTCTTCCAACCCAGTACATCAAGGGATATGTTAACTATGTAACTGGTGAAACCCTTAAAAATCCGAGTTTCAATCCGGATTATGATTCTCCAAACTTTTTGAATAATCTGAACTCGCTCTAGCTATTTCAGCCTACCGAAGAACATGGTAATAGCCAACCAGTAATCGTTGCTGGATGGGTTCGATTTCCAGAGTGCACTTGAACCGTGTTTCCCTTTATCGGTGGGACAAAATTGGGTTACCAGGTTTTGTCGTTTGATAGCTTCAATTAACCCCTTTGCGGATGAGCACTCTGCTTTAGATGAAAGCACGATTACAGGAACAGAGATATCCTTAATTTTTGACGACACAAACTCAGGTGTATCAAAATACTCACCTGGAGAAAATGCAACAACGGCTTTGGTGCGCAAATCCTTGGCGGTTTGAATCAGAGCTAGCGATGCTGAGTATGAACTACCCCAGAGCACAAAGGGTAAATCGGTTTGCCTTTTAACGTATGCAATAGCCGCCTCAATGTCGGGTATGGCATCGGTGTAGTTCTGGGGCAAGCCCTTTTCCTTTGCCCTTTTAGCCGTTTCGTTCACAACACCGTTAACCTCATTGCCCGATCGCAAATCAACAGCTATGCAGTTATAACCGAGGTTAACAATTTTTGGAGCAATTTCAATATATTCACCCCTACTATATCGGGCCTGATGTAAAAGAATAACGTATGGTTTATCAGAGGCTAAAAAATACAAATCGGCAGTAACCTCTATGCCATCCTTTGCTGGAAACGATATTTTTTGCTGTGCCATAGTTTCATTCAAATTCAGAATGAACGCAAAGAGTATAGTTAACCAAGCGTTTTTTTTCATGGACTAAAAGGTTTGGTTAATCTCCTCCGAGACAATTGAAATCACATCATTTTCAACACCCACAAATCCTCCAGCGGGTATGGCAAAGAATAGTTCAGCGCCATCGTTCCTGACTATTTTTACTACTCCAGGTTCAAGCGACGAAATAATTGGGGCATGCTTTTTCAGTATTCCAAACGAACCCTTTGTGCCGGGTACTTGAACGTAGTAAACATCCTCAACTTGGAAAAACTTTTCAACGGAGTAGAGCTCGCAAATCATAACCTACTGTTTTTTTGCTTCGGCAAGCATTCGTTCGCCTTTCTCTATTGCCTCCTCAATGGTTCCAACAAAGCTAAACGCTGCTTCGGGGTATTGGTCAACCTCGCCGTCCATAATCATATTAAATCCTTTGATGGTATCCTTAATGCTGACCATCACCCCTTTCATACCAGTATAGGCCTCGGCCACGTGGAAAGGTTGCGAAAGGAATCGCTGAACACGGCGAGCACGGTGAACCACCAGCTTGTCGTCTTCCGATAGTTCGTCCATACCCAGAATTGCAATGATATCCTGCAACTCCTTGTAGCGTTGAAGCAGGTTTTTAACCCTTTGAGCCGTGTTGTAGTGTTCTTCGCCCACCACTTCGGGGGTCAAGATACGCGATGTGGAATCGAGTGGGTTAACCGCGGGATAAATCCCCAACTCCGCTATTTTACGGTCAAGTACAGTGGTTGCATCAAGGTGGCTGAATGTAGTTGCAGGCGCGGGGTCGGTAAGGTCGTCGGCGGGAACGTAGATGGCCTGTACGGATGTAATAGAACCTTTTTTGGTTGAGGTGATACGTTCCTGCATTAAACCCATTTCGGTAGCCAGCGTGGGTTGGTAGCCTACAGCCGAAGGCATACGGCCAAGCAGTGCCGATACCTCAGAGCCTGCTTGGGTAAAGCGGAAAATATTATCGATAAAGAAAAGTATATCGCGCCCCTGGCCATCCTCCCCACCATCGCGGAACGATTCTGCAACCGTTAATCCGGAAAGGGCAACCGTGGCACGTGCCCCGGGAGGCTCATTCATCTGACCAAATATCAGAGTGGCTTGGGACTTTTCAAGTTCTTCGGTATCAACTAAACTCAAGTCCCACCCCCCTTTTAGCATTGATTCCTTAAATTCTTTTCCGTATTTTATTACATCGGATTCAATCATTTCCCTGAGTAGGTCGTTCCCTTCACGGGTGCGCTCACCAACCCCTGCAAAAACTGACATACCGCTATACCCCTTGGCGATATTGTTGATGAGCTCCATGATGATAACCGTTTTACCTACTCCTGCACCACCAAATAATCCAATTTTACCTCCTTTTGAGTAGGGTTCAAGCAGGTCAATAACTTTAATTCCCGTATATAGGATTTCCTTTTGGGTGCTTAGCTGGTCAAATTTTGGTGGTTTACTGTGAACCTGATAGTTACTTTGGCGGTCAACCAGTGGAAGACCATCAATGGTTTCGCCAATCACATTTAGTAAACGGCCTTTTATTTTGTTGCCCACTGGCATGGTTATCGACTTGCCAGTTGCTCGTACTTTCATACCGCGCGAAAGGCCATCGGTTGAGTCCATAGCAATGGCCCTAATAGTACTTTCACCAATATGTTGCTGGCACTCCAGAACCAGTATGGTATTATCGGGCCGGGTCAACTCAAGAGCCTCGTAAATTGAAGGTAACTTTTCCTTACTGGGAAAGGCCACGTCAACAACTGGACCGATAATCTGAACAACTTCACCAAAATTGTCTGACATACTTTTGCTTTTTGCTTACTTCAAATTTATGAAATTCCCTTTGCAAATTCTAACAAAATCAACTATAAATTTACTTTAAAGTTAAGGCTGCTTGTATCATTTTGTTTATGTCAACAGACACCTCGTTTTGTCCATAGGTTTCTGCAATTGATGCCAGTTCCTGTAGGGTTTGAGCCGTTAGGCCAATGTCGTCCTGGTAGTATTGCTTCATCCTATCATCGAGTGATACGTAGTAGCGAAGTTTTTGTTCGCTAACCTTTGCATAATCCAGGGTCAACTTATTGGCTTTTTGAACCTCGTTCAGCTTGTAGTAACCCTCAATAATGCCAAACATAAAGAAATCGTAAGGGAATTTAGGATGAGGAAGAAGTTCCACTGCCCTGTCAAGTACTTTAAGAGCAGAATCCTTTTTACCCTCCTCAATTAGTTTTTTAGCCAGGCGCGAAAAGCTGTTACGAAGTTTTAAAACCATAGCAGTACGTTGCACGTTATGGTCAATAAACACATCGGGCTCATTTATTCTGCCCCAACGGAATCGGTTCATTAACCTATCATAAAGAATATCGCTATCAATCCTTGAAATATTAAGGTAGTCCGATGAGTTCGATTTTATTGGAACCAACCTGTAGGCAAAGCCTTCGTGCTGAAGGTAATCGGCAATGCCAATATCACCATCACCAAAAGGTGAAACAAAGTAAATGGGGCGCTCCCAATTATTGTTTGCAATAATATCAAGAATGGCCAAGGCGCTTTTAGTAATATACTGCCCCTTGAGCGTCCATTCCATGGTATCGACAATCAAGCTGGCGTCCTTTTCTTTTACGGTTCCGCTCGACAGCACTTTAGACTTATCAACAGTAAGCTTTATCTTGTTAGTAGGTAAGTAATCGAGGGGCTCTTCGCCAGGGATTCTATATTTTTTTGCAGGGTCATCGCTTAAAACGAAATCCATGAGCTGTTTAAGCTCAATCGGTTCGTTTAGCCGGTTTATAATGTAAACCACATCGCGGGTTCCCATTACATACTGGTCGTGTTTCATGGAAATTGGCACGGGTGCTGATTGGTAGCACTTCATTTTCATCTGGTCAATATACCAGTCGGTACCCAGCAGGCTAAGGTTAACAATTCTAACATCGGTACGGATACCTTCCACCTCCTGTGCATACCAAAGCGGGAAAGTATCGTTATCGCCATTGGTGAACAGGATTGCATTGGGCTCGCAGGAGTTTAGGTAGTTGTAAGCAAAGTCGCGTGCAATGTATCGACCGGAACGGTCGTGGTCGTCCCAGTTTTCGGTTCCCATGATCACCGGCACAACCAGGCAAAGGGTTGTAGCAGCAATTGCCGATGGTGTTTCGGAAAGTTTTTTACGGAACCACTCATAAACAGCAAGAACACCAAGACCAATCCAAATGGTAAATGCGTAGAATGAACCAGCATAGGCATAATCGCGCTCACGTGGCTGAAGCGGGTATTGGTTCAGGTACATAACAATGGCTATTCCCGTAAGGAAGAACAACATGAATACAACCCAGAAATTCTTTTTATCCTTTTTGACCTGAAGCTGGAAGTATATACCCAGCAAACCCAGTATTAGGGGGAGGAAGTAGTAAGTATTACGCGATGGGTGGCTTTTCATATCGTCGGTCAGGTTGTCCTGGCTACCAAGGAAAATGGCATCGATAGGTTTGATACCGCTAATCCAGTTTCCGTTTTCAACACCTCCATGGCTCTGAACGTCATCCTGACGGCCCACAAAGTTCCACATGAAGTAACGAATGTACATGTGGCCAATCTGATAGCGGAAGAAGAATAAAAGATTTTCGCCAAAGGTTGGCACATATCGGGTTTCGGTTCCACCGTCACGGGTGTTCACCTGAACGGGTTTTCCCTGTATATTAGCCCACTTCTTGTATTCTGCCACATGGTCGGGTTGGTTGCTATACATACGTGGGAAAAGAGTCTTGAACCTATCGTCAAACTCGTACTTTGTTTTCAGGTACCCCCTTACGTACTTACCGTCTTCAGGTATCCATGTTTCTAAGTCCTTACTGTCAGTAACAGGGGCATTGTAGTACTGTCCGTAGAACAATGGTCTATCGCCATACTGTTCGCGGTTCAGGTAGCTAATAAGCGAAAAGGCGTTCGATGGATTATTCTCATTAATGGGTGTATTGGAATAGGCCCTTATTAGTATCATCATGTACGATGAGTAGCCAATTAGTATTACGGTTACACCTACCAGAACGGTATTAAGAATTACCCTACCTTTTTTATGGCTATAGTAAATACCATAGGCAAGGGCTCCAAAAAGTAAAACAAAGTAAAAAAACAAACCTGAGTTATAGGGTAAACCAAATGAGTTAACAAAAAGAAGGTCGAACCATGAGCCAAACTTAAAGGTTCCGGGAATAATTATGTATAGAATACTACCTAAAATAATTGCTGATACTGCAAGGGTTGTCAGAATCCCGTTTCGGGTAGTTTTGAACTTTCTGAAGTAGTATATAAATGCTATGGCCGGGATTGTAAGTAGATTTAGCAGGTGAACGCCAATTGATAAACCCATGACGTAAGCTATAAAAATTATCCATCGGGTTGAGTGCGCCTCGTCGGCCTGCTCCTCCCACTTAAGGATTGCCCAGAAAACAAAAGCTGTAAATAACGACGACATGGCGTAAACCTCTGCCTCAACGGCAGAAAACCAAAAGGTATCGGAAAAAGTGTAGGCAAGGGCGCCAACTGCTCCACTACCCAGAATGGCAATTAGCTGACCAGTGGAAGTTGCGTAGCTATTACCAACAATTAGCTTGCGGGCAAGGTGGGTTATAGTCCAGAAAAGAAAAAGTATGGTAAATGCGCTTGCTAAAGCCGACATGGAATTAATAAGCGCTGCAACCTTTGTTACATCTGGCGCAAAGAGAGCAAAAAGGCGGGCAATCATCATAAAAAGAGGTGCTCCCGGGGGGTGACCAACTTCGAGTTTGAACGCCGTGGCAATAAACTCACCGCAATCCCAAAAACTTGCTGTGGGTTCTATGGTTAACAGGTAAACTATTGCCGATATTGCGAACACAATCCATCCGACAATATTGTTGGCTCTACGGAAATTGCTCATGATTTATTTTTTTATTTTGACAATTGTTTATTGCAGCTTACAAGAAAGCAAATGTAGAATATTTTGTTTTACCCTGATTACCAATTTGCAGTTTTTAAGCCTTACGCTAAAATTACCCTTTTTTATATCTGCCTTTCTTGTTGGTTTTTATCCTAATTCAATAAAATACTGGATGAGCTGTAAAATCTGTTAGGCAACCTCTACTTTAAAATAATCGTAAAATGGACTATGTTTGTATATTGTAAATTTAAGAAGTATGGATTGGAAGGATAAACTAAATTTTGCCTACTCAACCAACCCTGACTATAAGCCCAACGATGAAGATGATAATACGACCCGGGAAGTTGTCCCTCCATCGAAACAACGGCTAATTGTAGGAATTGAACGCAAGAATAGGGGAGGGAAGTGTGTTACCATTGTAAAAGGGTTTGTTGGTTCCGACGATGAAATCGAAAAGTTAGGCAAAACACTAAAAACACGGTGTGGAGTTGGCGGAACCGTAAAGGATGGCGAAATCATTATTCAAGGCGAAATAAAACAAAAAGTGGCCTCAATTTTGCAGGAACTGGGTTATAGGGTTACCATTTCAGGGTAGGTTTATGCGTACTAAAATTATTATCATAGGATTTTTGTTTTTTGCATATCGGCTTTCACTGGCTGATACACTTACCGTTATGCAGTATAACTTAATGTATTACGACAAGGAATACAGCGACTGTAATGCTACAAATAACAATGTTGATGCTAAGGATGGCTATCTACGCACTATTCTAAACCATGTAAAACCCGATATCCTTTCCGTAAACGAGGTAAACGATGCCATTGCTAGCGTTGAGCGAATAAAGACAAATACCCTTAATTATGGTGGTGAAACCCGCTACAAACGAGCTAATTTTAGCGGCAGCTTTCTGGTTAATATGATTTACTATAATTCTGAAAAACTGGAGCTGAAGTCGCAGGATGCAATAGCCACATCGCCACGCGAAACAAACGTTTATAAGTTTTACCTTAAAACATCGGGTTTGGTAAATGGCGACACAATTTTTCTTTACCACTTTGTTACCCATCTCAAAGCTGGAAGTTACGAATCCGATGCACAGCAGCGCGCCGTGGCGGCCAATTCTATAATGAGTTACATATCAACCAAAAACATTAAGGGGAACGTAATACTCTCGGGCGACATGAACCTATACAGCGCCTCTGAGGGCGCATTTGTGGCTTTTACTACTCCGGTTGGTTCAAACAATTTCCGCTTTTACGACCCCCTAAATGCAGTGGGCAACTGGCACTCGAACTATAGCTATCGCTATGTTCATACACAGTCGACCCGAACAGTTGCTAGCGAGGGCTGCTTTTCAACCGGAGGGCTGGATGACCGTTTCGACTTTATTCTTTCCTCAAGCGATATTCTTGCTGGTACCAGCGGTATTAAATTTTATAGCTATAAAACCCTTGGCCAGGATGGGAATCGCTACAACAGTTCCATTACAACGCCCGCTAATACAAGCATTCCAACGGATGTGGCAAATGCACTATACGGGATGTCCGACCACCTACCCGTTGTGATGAAGGTCACTTATTCATCGGCTCCCACTCATGTAAATATTGAGAAAAATCAGGTAAGTATTCTGTATAATAATCCGGTTTACAATACCCTTAACGTCCAAATCCTTGAAAACACATCAATCAAGGCAATAAATGTTTACAACCTGTTGGGTAATTGCATTCTTAATTTAATTCCTGAAAGCAATCCTCAAAAAGTTGACGTTGACCTTTCAGGTGCTCCTACTGGCGTTTTACTAGTTGAGGTAAGGTTAAATGACGGTAGGAAAAAAACTATAAAAGTGCTAAAGCAATAAATGATGATAATCAATATGTTTAATAAAAAAATCTACTTTGTTACTTTAATACTGCTAATTTTAATAAATGATTCAAAAGCACAGTACTATCAAACAGGAGTAGAGCCATTTAAAACCGATTGGAAAAAGAGAGTATATAAAAATATCAGGTTGATATATCCTGCCGAAGCCGATAGCTTAGCCAATCATTACCTTTCCGCTTTAGCTAAATCCGATAGCCTTAACGATATAGATTACAATCAAGGGACAAGGAAAATAGATGTTGTGCTTCACCCAAACACTGTTTTATCCAACGGATTTGTTGCCTGGGCCCCGCGCAGGATGGAACTTGTAACCCAACCCGATGCTGACGGAGATGCATTGCTTTGGCACAAAGCCCTATCCATACATGAGATGCGTCATGTGAAACAAATGTATGCGCTGAATAGCGGGTCTACCAAAGTGTTATCGTGGTTGTTTGGCCAGCAGGCCGTTGGTTTTGCTTCATCGTTTGTACACCCATGGATTTTTGAAGGCGATGCCGTTTGGGCTGAAACAAATTATACATTTAGCGGAAGGGGACGCTCAGCAACATTTTTTAACCATTACTACGCCCATTCAGTATCAAAGCAAAAACCTTATACTTACGATAAATGGCTTTTGGGCTCTTACAAAGATTTTATTCCAAACCATTACCAGTTTGGCTATCAGCTTGTAAGTTTCATTAACCAAAAGTGGGGATCAACTACTATTCCCAAAACGTACGGGTACGTTGGTCGCTATCCATTCACGTTATTTCCTACCTATCTAAGTCTGAAAAAGTTTACAGGTCAGTCAAGGAAGAGTATCTACCAAAAAGCGTTTTCTTACAACGATTCGCTTTGGCTTGTCGATTATGCTGAACATTACGGTAACGAGATGCCTAAAACTGTTAAGGAGGATTTTAAAAATTTAATATACCCCTATCCGCTAACTGATACAACCACAATTGTATATGTAACATCGCTTAGCGATACACCCCATTTTGCTGTTTTGGATAAAAGAGGGGGAATTAAAAAGATAGTGAGTACTGGCATACTAATTGGCCAACCATCGTACAACGACAGCCTTATTGTTTGGACGGAATACCACCCCCACGCGCGCTGGGAATGGATGAGCAGTAGCGCCATCAAGGTTTTTAATATTAAAACAAAACGGTTGAACACAATACCGGCTGGCCGATACCATTCCCCCATTATTGACAAGGATAGGATTATCTGCATTGAATATAGCTCAAATGGACAATACAAGTTGGTTGGTATAAATTTTCTAGGAGAGAAAAGTACTTTGTTGAATTTTGAAGGAGGATATGAAGTACAGCAAATTTGTTTAGATACTAAGGGGAAAAATATTTATGGCATTGCGGTAAACGAAACCGGCAAAAAAATATTTAAAGTAGATTCTGCATTAATTTTCGATATTGTTTACAATGCAGCTTATCGCGATATCAGAACACTTGCTTGCGATGGCTCAAACCTATTTTTTACTTTTACTGACGGTTACACTGAAAGTATATATAGATATGATATACAGAATAATATAGTATATAAAATAATTAACATACCATTTAACTCATCGTATCCAACCTATAAAAATCATCAGCTATATTATGCTCACTATACAGCAAATGGCTACCGAATTGCTTTTTTAGATGATATTACAAGTAACAGAAAAATAGTAGATAATATATCATCATATAATGAAATAGTTAAAGTAAACCCAACAACAATTCACGATAATTATGGTATAATTCAAACAGAATCAACCGAATATAATGGATTAAAAACATTGGTAAACATACATAGCTGGTTTCCATTTTACACAAAGCCGCTAAACGACCCTGCCAATATTGAGGATGAAACCAACATTTATCCCGGAATAACGCTACTTTCACAAAACTTAACAGGATCAACCCTTTTTAATGCTGGTTATGGGTATGGCAAAACTCACCTGTTATTTGCAGAGTTAACCTACAATGGACTTTGGCCTGTTTTTAGATTAAATATTGAGAAAACCGATGCAACTGCAAGCCTTTACCGAGTAACACAGTTTTACCCTGAAAATAGGGATTACTATAAAAAGGCAGAGTTTACTTCTATTTTACCATTTACTTTAGGTGAAAGCGTTTATAGCACATCATTACAACTATATAACAAAACTATATTTAGCAACAGTTATCTATACCGCGAGAGTATTGATGCATATCGCTCAGGCTTAATTACCAATGAGTTTGGGTTTGCTTTTTACTCGTTACGACGAATGGCTCATAGGGATTTACAGCCTAAAACGGGCTTAATTTTTAATACAGGACTACTGACAACTCCTTGGGATTACGGCAATCTTCCCAATTTGTGGTATAGTCAAGCCAAGATTTTCTTGCCCGGATTGCACAGCAATCAAGGATTTGGAATTACACTATTAGCACAAAAACAGAACATTAAGTATATATACCTAAATAACAAGGTTAATTTTCCTGCTTTTTACACTTCAAGACCTTCAACACGATTCACAGGGATGTATTTTAATTACTTAATGCCCATTGCTTATCCTGATTTACCCATAAGCTCACTTGTTTATGTAAAGCGTATATCGCTTAACCTTTTCGCCGAATTTGCAAAAAACAGCTATAAAACCTACCAATTATTTGAATTAGTTACTTTAACCGAAAATTTACAGTCCATAGGTTTTGATGCCATTGTTGATTTTCATTTATTCAGAACATGGTATCCTTTCAGGATTAGGTTTACTCAGGCATTCAATGGTTCCGATTTTAATCCTTACTCAAATATTGTTTTAACTATCAATTTATATTCTACCTTTGCCAGACCAAAAATGTAGTTCGTTTTTCAATGTTTTTTGGTTAAGGATTTTTGTCATGTTAAGCGAAGCGAAACATCTCAAAACCTAGAAAAATAGATTACTTCTGATTTACTCAGGATGGTAATGGGAGTGTCTGTCTTGATATCTAAACCACATTGGTTGTTAGGTAGATAATTAGAATGTTTCCCCAATTTGAGTAGTGTTGGATTAAACCTTTATGGTTTAATTCCGTAATAAAATTTATGAGCAAGAACGAGCTAAAAAATCAAATCCGGAAGGCTATTAAGTCGCATAGGCTATTACTGGATCCTTTCTTGGCAAGGGAAAGGGCGAGTTATGTATTTGCAGAAATTGAAAGCATGGAGCAGTTCCAGAAAGCAACGACTGTTCTAGCATTTTGGTCGTTACCGGATGAGATAAATACACATGACTTTGTTATAAAATGGGCAGCCATCAAGCGAATGGTTTTGCCCGTAGTGGTTGGTGAAGAATTGGAGTTGAGGCTATTCAACGGAGTTGAAAACATGGAGAAGAGTGGTGGTTTTGGTATAATGGAGCCCAAAACCGGCAGTCTAGTTAACCCCGATGAGATTGATTTTGCCATAATTCCTGGTGTTGCATTCGACCGAAATGGGAATAGGCTTGGTAGGGGGAAAGGTTACTACGATAGAACCCTCCCTTTACTCCGCAATGCAGTTAAAGTAGGCATAGCCTATGAGTTTCAAATAATCGATTCAGTTCCGGTTTCGGAACACGACATTCCTGTTGACCTTGTGGTTAGCAATTAAAAGCTGATTTTTATGATTGGAGGATTTAGGAGGGCACTTACACTCGGGTTACTTATTTTAACCCTATCGGTAAAGATTTTAGCACAAATTCCTAATGGTTACTACGCCACGGCCGAAGGGAAAACAGGTGCTGAGTTAAAAACTGCTTTGTACAATATCATAAAGAACCATACGGTAATATCGTACGATGGGTTATGGACAGCCTTTCTGTACACCGATAAGAAAAGCAATGGAAAGGTATGGGACATGTACTCCGATAAACCCGGCCAAACACCACCTTACGAGTATATTTTTGTTACTGACCAGTGTGGAAATTATAATTCCGAGGGCGATTGCTATAACCGAGAGCATTCGTTTCCCAAGAGCTGGTTTAACGATGCATCTCCCATGTATTCTGATTTGTTTCACCTTTATCCTACCGATGGTTATGTAAACAATAGGCGCAGCAATTTTATTTTTGGTGAGGTTACATCTGTTACCTGGACATCGCTTAATGGAAGCAAGTTAGGAACCTCTTCTGCTTCCGGAGCAACATTAACAGTATTTGAACCCATTGACGAGTATAAGGGCGATTTTGCCCGTACATACTTTTACATGGCAACCCGGTACGAAAACTTAATTGCAACTTGGGCAAGCTACAATACTGAAGCCAAAGCCATACTCGATGGCACCACCTACCCTGCATACAAGCAGTGGTATATTACTTTACTGCTCAAATGGAATCAGCAAGACCCGGTAAGCCAAAAGGAGATTGACCGGAATAACGTAGTGTATTCCAGCTACCAGCATAATCGTAACCCATTCATCGATCATCCAGAGTATGCTCAGTTAATTTGGGGAAGTTCAACACCAATTACATTCACAAGCACGCCTATTACTTCTGCCACCGTTGGGGTGACTTATACATACAGTATTACAGCAAACGGTGGAAATGGAACACCACTAACCATTTCGGCAACGCAAAAGCCAACATGGCTTACTTTGACAGCCACAGGTAATGGAACAGCAACCCTAAGCGGTACACCAGGCCAGGAAAATGTAGGTGGCAATCAGATAACCTTAAAAGCTACCGATGGAGTTAGTGAGACACAACAAACATTTACCATAACAGTAAGTTTGCCTGTTGCCCCTATTCAGTTTACCTCAACGCCCATAACCACGGCAGTTGAAAATCAGCTTTACACATATAATGCTACAGCAACTGGCGGAAATGGGGCATCATTAACCATTACGGCAACACAAAAGCCAGCATGGCTTACATTAACCTCAACCGGAAATGGTACAGCAACCCTAAGCGGCACCCCCGATCATAGTAATATTGGAAACAGCCTGGTAGTTCTGGCTGCAACCGATGGAACCAACCAGGTTACACAAAGTTTTACAATAAATGTAAGTGCCTCCGGAAACTCAAAGCCTTTAATAACCAATGTTAACATTACCCCAGCATCGCCTGTAACCCGACAGGCCATAACTATTTCCGCAAACATAACCGATAGCGACGGCAGTGTTGCAAAGGTTATCTTAGGTTGGGGCGTTACTGCTGGCAACTTGAGTAATACCTACGAAATGCAGTTTGAGAATGGTGTATACAGTGCACCCATTGCTTCGCAAACGAGTCCGGGAACAATCTATTTTCAGCTTGAGGCAATAGATAATTTACAGGATACCGCCTACTACAACGGATCGTTTACAGTAAGTCTCAATCAAGTACCAACCATTTCTAGCGTTTCACATACCCCAACAAACCCAACTTCAGCCGATGCGGTTACAGTAACCGCAAACGTAAGCGACCCTGAGGGCCGATTAGGAAATACTTTCCTACTTTGGGGTATAACAGAAAGCAGTTTGATCAATCAGCTACAGATGAGTGGCACTAACGGAGTGTATACCTCGGTTATTCCAGCAAATCCATCGCAAACAAGCGTTTACTATAGGGTTAAGGCATACGATGCCGAGGGGCAACAAACTTTAAGTAGTATTAGTAGTTACATTGTTAATCCAGCTACCGAAATACGAACTGAAACCAGCAAGCAATTTTTGGTTTTTCCCAATCCGTTTAATGCTTTTATACTAGTTGAATACCCTTCAACTGATAGCTACTCGGTTACTTTTACAAATCTTATAGGACAGGTAGTTTATAGTAAAACGAGAGTAACCGGTAACCTACGAATAGATTGTAGTGATTTACAAAGCGGAATCTATGTTCTAACCATCAAAAGTGATTATGGCATAGTAACTCAAAAAATGATTAAACGATAAGCATTTAATGGCTTTATACTAGCAACCGAACTGCAGTTTTTAGTAACCCATTAAAATTTGAGTAACTATTTCAATGTCGTTAAGTTAACAAAAATATACATGCCTGTCATCCTGAGCGCAGCGAAGGATCTATAATTAACCCCATGAGATGTTTCGCTTAGTTCAACATGACAATAGCTTCACGAACAACTAACAGCGCTTCCAGCCCCGTAGGGGCGAAACATTTGTAACGCCAGCCTACAACCACATGTATTGCGATGCAAGCAATGACATTCCAAAGAGCAAGGGTGTAACATTGCATCGCAAAAGTAATGCACTGCAAAGAGCCTTTTACATGTTCTTTCTTGTCTTGATACAAGAAAGAACCAAAGAAAATCAAGGCTGAAAAGCCCGACCCGATGGGTACCCCGCGGGTGGAACTGCCACGCGATACTATTCGCCACGTCTGCAGCGTGGCTCATATGGTATCGCTTACTAGACCCACCGCAACGTTCCACCCTCGACCCATTTCCGGGTCAGGCTTTTATGCCTCTGCCTGCATTTTCCGCTCTATTCCCTCTAAGGGAAAAGGCTGGGGTAGGTCGTTTTCCATATTCAACCTAGATGCCCCCTCCAAATCTCCCCTGAGAGGGGAGACTTTAGCCCTGCAATAAGGTCTCCTAAATGCTTCGCCCCTCTCCTATCAGGAGAGGGGAGGGGGTGAGGTGATTTCCCCTACCAACGAACAACGTTTCCAGCCCCGAAGGGGCGTAATATTTGTAACACCATGACTATTTCCACATGTATAGCGATGCACGCAATACATTTTCCAAAGAGCAAGGGGAAAGCATTGCATCGCAACAGAAAAGCATGGCAAAGAGCGATTGTCATAAAACCAATCAAAAGGGATTAAGGGAGATAGAGATGCTTCGACTAGCTCAGCATGACAAAGTGAGCGAAGGAGCCAATGGTGTTGTTATTCAGAGCTAGTCGAGGAATCTGATTAAATAGTGAATGAAAGTATAATGAGATGCTTCAGCTAAGTATATCCCGATAAATCGGGACTCAGAACGACAGCATAATGTTTCGCTAGTGCGCAACATGACAAATAACCTTAACTAAACAACATTGGTAACTTTTTTCTGCCTAGTTAAGCTATTAGGTAACACTTACTGCTTTTTGCTATTCTTTAGTTCCCTAGAACATCAACGTTTATTAAATCATTTTTAATACAACTGTTTACTTGTTTTCATTTTTTCCGTATATTGCTATAAATTGACTTTAGTGTTAAGGATTAGCATCATATCGGCAATACTGACCTTTGCCATGCTATTCAATAGTGGTTTGGCACAGAATAATTCTATTGATAGTCTTAACAAAGCATTACAAAAGCAAGAATCGGATTTGAATAGGTACAAAACGCTAACCGAGTTAGCCATAGCCTATTCCGATAGCAACTACGAGAAAAGTTTAAATTACTGGAAAAGTGCTTTAAGCCTAGCGAACAAGTTGGGAAAAAGGGAGCTTGTAGCCAATGCGTACCATCAAATTGGCTTTAGCTACATGAAAATGGGTGAGTTTCGGTTGTCGCTTGAAAATTTGGAAAACGCAGGAACTATATATAAGTACCTTGACAGCACTAAGTCATATGCCGGGATACAAAACGACATGGGCCTTATTTACCGTAATTGGGGTAAATATGATAAAGCCCTTGAGCACTACTTGAATGCATTGGATTTATATAGGAAAATAGGAGATATTGAGGGAATTGGAATTGCTTCGAATAGTATAGGGCAAATTCATTTTTACAGGGAAAACTATCCTAAGGCCATAGAATTTTTCAATGAATACTTGGAAATTAACGAGGCAAAGGGCAATTCCAGAGCAGTAGCTGGGGCATCGAATAATATTGCTAGTGCGTACATGGAACTTGGAAAGTACGATGATGCCTTGGAGTACTTTCTTAAATCGCTTCATATTTATGATTCATTAGGGATATCAATAGGTGTAGCAATAATTCAGGATAATATCGGTTCACTTTACTTTAAGCAAAACCTTTTGGATAACGCTTTGCTTTACCACCAGAATGCACTTGAAATATTTCAATCGCTTAAAAGCGTAACCAGGGTATGCTATACCCAAAAAAATATGGGGCAGGTTTTGCTTGCACAAGGAAAAGTTGAACGAGCAATAAATATGTTTCAGGAATCGTTGAATAAGGCTAAGCAGATTGGTTTAAAGGATGTTGAAAGTGATTGCAATAAGTTCCTCTCCGAGTGTTATGTTAAAACAAATAACTTTCAAAAAGCATATAGCTACCTGCTTGACCATATCACCATTAAGGATTCCATTTTAAACTCTGAAACCCTTCAAAAAATTGAAGAGCTGCAAGCCCAATACGAAAGGGATAAAAAGGAGCAGGAAATTAACGCTATGAACTCCAAGCTGAAAGCTCAACGTTTAAACCTTTTTATAGCATTTGGGTTTAGTGTTGTGTTTATAAGCCTATTCCTGTTGGTGGTAATTGAAAATAGAAAAAAGAAAAGGGCTTTAGTAAATCTGGAGTTGCTCCGAAACCATTTATTCCAAAATATCTCCCAAAACCTTTGTAACCTGCAGATGGTGAAAAACAGCTACGAGGTTGAAGGATATTTTTCTGCTTGGTGGGAGGCTAAAATCAAAAAAGTAGATGAAAAACCAAACTTTTTTTATTTTTCATATAAAAATTCACTACTGAACGACTAAAAAAAATAGGGGCTATTTCCCGAAGGATTCACCCCAAGTTGTAAGTTTGTTTTTGCGAAGCAAACGTAACAACATGGACAAAAGTACAGAAATAAAATTTGTCGGACAGCCGATATTTAAACAAGTAATAGGACTTATTGATGCAATAAGCATCAAAAGTATAATAAACAAGCACAATGCCGATTATTATTATAAAGCATTTAAAGCAAAAACGCAATTAGTTACCATGCTCTTCGGTATCATCAGCCGATGCGATTCGAT